>CALESY010000057.1 GCA_937919945.1 uncultured Chitinophagaceae bacterium
TTGTTAGTACTGATATAACTGTGCCATCCGGTACCACCCCTGGTCTGAAACGAATGAGGGTAAGGTGTGTATGGAACGGAAATAGTGGTATGGATCCTTGTGCACAATATGGCTGGGGTGAGGTCGAAGACTATAATGTTACTATTACCGGTGGTTCAGCCTGTACAGGTACACCTGCTCCTGGCAATACATTGTCAACAGCTAATCCTGTTTGCCCTAGCCAGAGCTTTACACTTTCTTTACAAAATACTATCTCCGGTACAGGCGTTACTTATCAGTGGCAAACATCGCCCAACAATATAACATGGACAAATGCAACAGGAACCGGCACAACATTTGCAACATCACAAACTGCAGCTACATGGTATCGTTGCGCAGTTACCTGTAGTGGTAATACTGGCTTCTCTAATCCTATACAGGTAAATATGAATAGCTTCCTCGGATGTTATTGTGCTGCTGGCTATTCCAGTGGGTGTACATTCAGCGATGTTATTACTAACGTGGTTTTCGGAACAATGAGCAACCCTACCGGTTGCACACCAGTGCCTGCAAGTACTGATTATGGGGGAACGGTGGCAGCACCTGTTATTAATATGGGAACATCAACACCTATAAGTGTAACTGTAGGTGCTGGTGGTAGCGAACACGTAGCTGTTTGGATAGATTATAACCAAAACGGTGTTTTTGAAACAACTGAATATACATATATAGGCAGGGGTAATGGTACTACTTTGACTAATTCAATAAACGTACCTGGTACAGCAACCAGTGGTATTACTAAAATGCGTGTTCGTGTTCGGTATTCTACTGCTACTACACCTCAAATTTTAGCTACAGACCCTTGTACTAATTTCATTTATGGCGAGACAGAAGATTATAATGTGAATCTGCAATGTGTTAATCCGGTAATCTCATCTCATCCTTCTACTACTACACTATGTGCAGGTAATAATGTTATGTTCAGTGTAGCTGCTACAGGTAGTGGCGTTACCTACCAATGGCAAGAAAATAGTGGTTTTGGCTTTACCAACATTACAAATGGCGGCGTTTATAGCGGTGCAACTTCTGCTAACTTGACATTGATATTACCACCAGCAACATTTAACGGTTATCAATACCGCTGCGTTGCAGGTATTTCTTGCGGCAGTGCAACAGTAACGTCAAATATTGCTACACTTAACCTGGGTACTACTACCAATATTATAGGTAACCCTCCAAACCAAACAGTTTGTAATGGTGCACCTACTACATTTACTGTAAATGCCGTAGCTAGTAACATTACTTATCAATGGCAATATCATGATAATGCAACCGGTTATTATAACCTTAGTAATGGTGGTATTTACAGTAACGTAAACGGACCTACACTTAATATATCTTCCGTATCTCCTGCTATTAACAACTATTCATATCGTTGTGTAATAACAGGCTCATGCCCACCGTTTTCAATGACGTCAGCAGCAGGTACGCTAACGGTTGGTTCAGGTGTGCCTATTATCTCACATCCTTCAAGTATTATAGTTTGTGCAGGTACAAACAGTAGTTTTACCGTAACAGGTGGTTCATCAGGCATCAGCCATCAATGGCAAGTTAACACAGGTTCCGGTTATACCAATGTGGCAAATGGTGGTGTATACAGTGGTGTTACTACAGCAACATTAAATATAACAGGGACTCCACTGAGCTTTAGCGGTTATCAGTACAGGTGCGTACTTAGCAATAGCTGTACTACGCCCGTATTCAGTAATGCCGCATCACTGACAGTAAATCAGCTACCGGTTATTACAACTCAACCTACCGATGTTACAAGTTGTGATTTCCAGACAGTTAATTTCTCTGTGGCTACATCCGGTACAGGTTTAACGTATCAGTGGCAAATAAATACCGGTTTAGGTTTCTTCAATCTATCATCTACTCCACCTTATACAGGTGCATTGGGTACTAATTTAAGTATTGCCAATGTGAATAGTGGTATGAATGGCTACCAGTACAGATGTATAGTAAGCGGCTCTTGCACGCCTGCTGTTACAAGTAACGTAGTAACATTGACAATATTGAACAGGCCAGTAATAACATCTAACCCAACAACTGTTACAGTATGTGCTAATGATAATACTTCATTCAGTGTTGCAGCTACAGGTACTGCACTGACATATCAGTGGCAAATGCAAACATCAACAGGTAGTGCGTTTACCAATGTAACGAACGGTGGCGTATTCGCTGGGGCAACAACATCTACACTCACATTGACAGGTGTGCCCAATACATTGCATTCTGCAGCATTCCGTTGTATTGTTGGCGGCACTTGTGCACCGGCAGCTACCAGTTCTCAAGCAATGCTTTTTGTAAACAGTGCACCAACTGTTGCATGGCAACCTTTAGACAGGCAAGTATGCGTAGGTGGGTCTGTTACATTCACTACTAACGGTACAGCTGCAACATCGACAGGTGCTCTATCTTACCAATGGCAAGTAAATACAGGTACAGGCTTTACTAATCTGGCAAATGGTGCACCATATAGTTCTGTAACTACTCCTAACTTAGTAATATCAGGTGCCACCACAGCCCTGAATGGCTATACATACCGTTGTGTTATTTCAAATAGTACTTGTTTGCCAACTGCCATAACAAACGCAGCATTGCTGACAGTTAATACACTGCCGGCTATTACTAGTCAGCCAAACGATATTACAGTTTGTCCGGGTTCAAATGCAACATTTAATATAGCAGCTACAGGTACTGGTATAGCTTACCAATGGCAAGTGAATACAGGATCTGGCTATAATAATCTTGCACCAGTACCACCTTATACAGGTGCTAACAACCCTACTTTATTAGTAACAGGTGTAACGCCTAATATGCACGGCTACCTGTACAGGTGCGTAGTACGTGGTGTTTGTAGCCCGAATGCTACCTCTGCAGCAGTAAGATTGAATGTACATAATCCGATAGTTATAAACAGTCAAAGTGTTACAGATACATTCTGCGAGGGTGGTACATCAAGATTAGGTGTGCGTGTTACTGGCGCAGGTGTGCTGTATCAATGGCAGATAAAAGAAGCAAATGGCTCATATACCGATTTGGTGAATATACCGCCATATTCTGGTGTCAATACAGATTCATTGCGTTTCTCAGGTACGCCTGCAACATTTAATGGCAATGTGTACCGTTGCGCAATAACTGAAACCATACTGTGTAATTTGTGGTTCTACACTGCAGATATACCTGTTGGCGTAAGGTCTGCACCAGCTGTCAGCCCTGCAAGCATAACAACTCCGCCATTGCATGTTATAGTATTTACCGTGCCTAATGGTGGTACCAGCTACCAATGGCAGGAAGATGACAATAAAGGTGGAGGTTATCGCAATCTTGCTGAGGGTACGCCATACAAAGGCGTGTATACTAATACGCTGATTATAGACCCGATACAGTTATCTATGACAGGTAATAAATATCGTTGTATAATAGATGGTGTTTGTGTCAGCACTGTTACCAGCAAGTCGGCTGTGCTTAATATAGATCCTTCATTGTCTATATCTAATGTGAAAACAACTGATAACAGCATCAATGTTTATCCTAACCCATTGTCAGGTACTGATTTGAATATTGTATTCAAGAAAGATGTTAAGTCGGCTACAGATATTAAAGTGATGGATAAGCTCGGTAAAGTTGTATATAAGACTACTGTTACAGAGTTGAAAAACAACATTGCAACCATCAATCTGCAAGCATTGGCAGCAGGCGTATACATGATACAGGTAATGAATGCAGAAGCTAACATTTCTGAAACAATACAGTTTACCAAGCAATAATACATACTGATTTCTTTGAAGAATAAAAACGGGCAGATAACATCTGCCCGTTTTGTTTATGAGCATTTCACTTCTTTTAACGGATGTGCTTATTGAATCGTTAATTTGCTAGTTCACCTTACAGTAATAAACAGCCTCTCTATAGCCGTTATTAAATTCTTTAAAGCCATAAGCTATTTAAAGATTACGTAAAGAGTGATTGAAAATCTTGTACTTGCTTGGTAGTAATAGTATTACATTAATCAATGTAATACTAATGAGCAATTGCTAATAAAAATCAGGACATATAGTACGGCTTTTTTCTCTGTTGGGGTTATTGATAAGTCCAAGTTTGGTAATACTTATCTCATAACCACCTTGTAGGTTGCTGGCCGCTCTTAGTCGAGATGTATTGATGTCGTAGCTGAATGTACATGCAAAATCTTTAAATCTCATTTTAACTGTAGGTATTATCGCATCATTGAGCCTGTAAAAAAGCCCGCCGAATAAAACAAACAATACAGCATCGTTGTCTTCTTTTTTATTCCAACCTATTAATGTGCCGGCTATTATTTCTCTATAGCTGCCTTGTATCGCAATATTAGCATGAGCCTGTAAACTCCATGTAGCATTTAGTTGTTTACTAATGGCGGCGTTTACATTCCATCGTGGAGACAAGCGTATAGTATTATTGCCGAAGAAAGAATTGCGTGGGCGGGTAAAGTGATAACCTGCAACACCGAAGATATAATTGAGGCTGTTTTCCTCATTGCTGGTAGAACCGCTATATGTGATTCCGGCGCCAAGGTCCCAATAGCTGAAAGTAGGGTTCCCAAGGTTTTCGCCAGTGGGATTGTCCGGGCTGAAAACATTGTTCTGATATTGGTTATTGAAAGTAGCCTTCGAAGGGTCGTAGCTGCGTTGTATATATCCGCCCGTAAAGCCTACAGACAAGTATGAATTCCTGTCGCTTGCCAGAGACTTATTGTAGTTAATGGCAGGGTACACAGATGTAGTTCTTAAGTTGATGCTTCCGGCCTTGTCATAATAGCCAAGTACGCCTATACTCAGGTAGTCATTCACTTCGTTAACAGGTATTCTGGCTTCTGCATTCAATACGGCTGTTTGGAAAGGTTTGCTAATGCTGCTCCATTGGTTTTTGTAGAGTGCACCTACTTTGTAATCGCCAGTGAAGAGCCCCGTAAGGGACGGGTTGCGCAGAATAGATGTTTCAAAAAACTGCGAAAAATGTATGTCTTGTGCCTGAGCATTGAATGATATGCCGATTGCACCACAAGTCAATATTTTTAATATGGTTTTTATCATGGTAATACTTGTTATCTGACAATCGTTATATCTCCTTTTACCTTCATAATATCTCCATTATCGCAATAGGCCTCAACTATATATACAAAGACGTCAGGTGGCAACTGGTTACCTCTGAATGTGCCATCCCACCCGCTGTACTGGTCATTAAGATTCATATTACTTCTTTCAAATACTGTTTCGCCCCAGCGGTTGTAAATGCGGAAAGATTTTAACTTATCTAAACCTGTGCCACGGGGATAGAAAACATCATTTTGCCCATCTCCGTTTGGAGTAAAGGTATTGGGGATAAATAGCTGGCTTTTATCGCACAGTACGGTAATAGTCACTTTGTCAGAATCTACACAACCAAAGTCTGTAAATACACGAATGATATACTCTGTAGTTTTTGAAGGTTTTGCAGTAGGGTCAGGGCAGTCGCTACAGTTAAGGCTTTCTGATGGTTCCCATTTGAATCTGCTGATGAGTTTACCGGTTGCAGAAATAGGTGCACTATTACCGGCGATAATTTTAGTACTGCCGGTAGCTGTAACTTCCGGTAGCGGGTGTATGGTAACTTTAATAAAATCCGTATCAGGTATGCAACTACCTTCGTAAGATATTATAGTGTACTTGGTAGTAGCCGAAGGGCTGGCTACAGGTGTAGCACTGCCATCATTATTTAAGCCGGTAGAAGGTATCCATTTATATGTTTTTGCACCGGCAATAGTAAGGGTTACAGTGTCTTTATCACAAATTTCTTCATCCGGCCCAGGCGTGGCAACTACTTTAGTTTTAATCCGTACCCATACACTGTCTTTGTTTTTACAACCATTCTGGTCTGTACCGGTAACAAAAAACTGGAACTGTTCGCCGGGATATGCAAGCGGGCTGGCACAATTCAAACAACTCAGGTATGGCGTAGTACTCCACAAATAAGACTGACCGCCATTTGCCGATAATAAAGCCGTATCTTTTAAACAAATAGTTGTGTCTGCTCCGGCAGAAATTACGGGTAATGGATGAACAGTAATATCTTTTGTAATACTATCTATGCAACCTCTCGCATTTTGTACCCATAGTTTTACAGGATACTGTCCTGCAGGACCATAGAATTTGCTTGGTCTTTTTTGTGTGCTGCTGTTGTTATCGTGGAATGTCCACTTCCATGCATTCACAGTTGAGAAATAGGACTTACTGGTATCTATAAAGCTAATAACACTATATTGGCAAGGTGCATCAGCAATAAAGTCTGCTTCTACGGCATCGACCTTGATAGTGTCGCCACCGTCGCTGGATGTTTTACAGCCATTTGCATCTTCAAATATTATTCTGGGTACATAGGCACCTGGTGTCTCGTAACGGTGCGCAATAGCACCTGTAAGCGATTTTACAACATAGCCATCATCAAAGTCCCATGTCATACCTGCTATATTAGTAGTGATGGTTGTAAAGTATACATCAAGCGGTTTGCAACCATTCAACGGTGTATATGAAAACGCACCTGCATAGCCCAAAATACGTACACTACGGGTCGTAGAGTCAGAACATCCGTACTTGTCTGTAGCAATTAATGTTACATCATACTTGTTTTTAACTGTATAAAATTCGCTCGCATTGTTGGTGGTAGCAGTACTGAGCCCTGTGCGCCATAAATAGGTGGAAGCGTTAGGCGTAGTATTGGTAAACCTGACAAACAATGGCGGACAAACAGCAACCGAGTCTGATAAAGTGAAGGATGGGTCTGGTTTTACTATGTTAACAGCATTGGTAATGGTCATGGTGTCTTTACAGCCGATACTATCTGTCACTATAAGTCGAACTGTAAAATTGCCTTTTGTTTTGTATCGGTAAGTAGGATTCATGTTGGTAGAAGTGCCACCATCACCAAAACTCCATACAGCTGTCACAGCATTTACAGAAAAATTATTGAATGTAAGTTGCTCATCAATACAGGCTGTGTCTTTTACAGTAAAAGAAGCAATAGGCTTTCTTGCATTTATGTAAGCACTGCGAACGAGAGTATCAGTACAGCCGTTACTATCGATTACCATCAATTTTACATCAAAAATACCCCTTGTGTTGTATGTATAAGATGTTGTATTGCCTGGGATGTTTACATTGCCACCAACACCAAAGTTCCATACTTTATTAGCAATGCCTGCACCGGGGCCAGGTGTAATGGATGTGCTGTTGGTGAAGTTAACAGTCATAGGTATGCAACCATTTGTTGGAGAACCAGTAAGTATTGCAACTGGTTTTGAGACAAATATATAGTTGTTACGTACTATGGAGTCTTGGCATTGTAAATCATCTGTTATGATAACTTTTATTTTGTAAAAGCCTGGTGATATAAATGGCCTCTTATAATTGATTATACTATCCCCAACATAGGCATTGTTAACATACCACTTGTAATTAATGTAGTTTCGGCCAGTCAGTATAGCATTAAATCTGACACTATCTCTTGGGCAGACTGTTGTGTCATTTGCTGTAAGCGACATGCTACGGGTAGTAACTGTTATTGTTTTTTCCATAGTATCTCTGCACCCAGAGCGGCTATTGTGGGTTGCCAGACGTACAGTATATACACCTGCAGATGGATAGATAAAACTTGGGTATGCGGCAGTAGATGTGCTGTTGAGCGGGTCGCCAAAAAACCACACATGCGATGTTGCTCCTATTGCCTCATATTTGAAATTGACTTTGTGTAAAGTGTCGCATGAAAACTTTTCACTGAAAATAGCCTTGGGGGAGTCTATAACTACGAACTCATTGAAGTTGCTGAATTGGTTGATGCTTTTTGTACTGTCTATTTTATAGGCAGTATCTGCACAGCCATAGTAGCTGACAATATGCCGTACTATGAATACGCCTGGCATGTTATCGTATTTTACACGAGTATATTGACCGTAGTAACGCGATGTTCCTACTTGTAAATTAGTATCAATTAAATCCCAAATCCATGTGTCAACTTTGCCTTTTGATGAATCGATAAAATAAATATCACCTTTCATGCATATCCTGCTTGGAATTACCTCAAAGTCAGCTTGTGGTTTTAGTCCCACTTTTACTTTTTTAGTCGCCGTTTTAGAACAGCCATTATTAGTTGTGATCGTTAGTGTTACATTAAAAATACCTGTATCAATAAAAGTGTGTACGGGGTTGGCTAATGTGCTATTTGAACTACCATCATTGAAATTCCAAACATAAGATCGAATACCATAAGGATAGGGACCTGACGATGTTGTCGGTGTGTCTGTAGTGGCATTGGCAGAAAACCCAACGGTTAACGAAACGCAACCAGTATCTACTGTTGTGTTAATGCTTAGTTTTAAATTATGTATAACAACATAATTTGTTTTTGTGATAGTATCTCGGCAACCGTTGACAGTAGAAACAATCAGTGAAGGTGTATAAACTCCGTTTTGTAAGTAGGTATGAGAGGGAGAAGCTGCTGTGCTTGATGTGAATGGTACTACACCAAAATCCCAAAAATAAGAGCTGTATGTACCATTAGGTATAAACTGTGTTGTTACCGGTGCAGGACATAAAGAATCGGGGTTGTAAGTAAAATCAGCAACCGGTTTTGGGTGTACAACAACCGTTTTTTGTGCAGTGGCAGTGCAGCCTCTGTATGTGTAGGTAAGTATAACTGTAAATGTACCTGAAGTGGTGTAAGTATAAGATGGGTTGGCTGCAGTTGAAGTGCCTAAGCCATCTCCAAAATTCCATGAGTAAGTACCGGCAGATGGTGTTACCGTACTGGTGAAACTAATGGCAGTACCCTGACATACGCTATTGGCAGATGAAATAGATGCAGTAGGATAGTGTATGCTGATATAGTTTGACTTTGTTAAAGAGTCTACGCAACCATTCACGTCTGTTACAACAAGTTTTGGCGACCAGCTATTGGGTGGTGCAGTGTATGTATGCCCGGATGATGTTCCTACACCATCGGGGCTACCATCTCCATATATCCATTTGTAGGCAAAAGGACCATTGCCGGTAGCAGAGCCTGTGAATGTTGTAACAGCAGGAGAACTGCAAAAATCTGTTGGTGTAGCCGTAAAATTGCCGGTAGGGCGGGGTACTACGGTAATATAATTTGGTTTTGTAAGTGTAGTACTACAACCAAAACTATTTGTTACGGTTAATGTTACAGATTGAGCGCCGGCAGTAGGGAAGATAGCATTAGTAGAAGCCCCTGTTCTAAAACCAACAGACGGTCCCATATACCAAGAGTAAGAATTTGAACCTGTACCCCCGGCAGTGCTTGCATCTGTAAAGTTTACCGATAATGGAGCGCAGCCAAAAAGTGGTGTTGCATTGAAATTAACTGCGGGAGAGGGATGTACAGTTATATAATTTGTTTTTGTTTCTACATCGCTGCTACTGCCTTTGTATATGGTAAGGGTAACAGTATATGTACCTGGTGTGGTAAAAGTGCGTGAAGGATTCTTTAATATACTAGGGGTGCCACCCATGTTCCAGGAATAGCTGGTTGGGCTACCACTCGAATTATCAAAAAAACTGACAACCAACGGTGCACAGCCGCTTGTTGTTGATGCTGTGAAGTCAGCATTCAACTGTGCATTTGATTGATTGACAAATATATTTGCCAATAATAATATTAAGACTTTGATTGCGTTTTTCATACGTTGCCGGCGGTTGTATGGTGTATTATAAAGTTAAGAAATGTTAAAGTGATAGACATTAATTCCTGCACTTTGATAACCTTTTTATATACATTTTAATGTTGAATCGGAGTATCTTTAATTAATGGTTAATGTTATGTGTTGTGTTTGTTTTGAAAAGGGTGGTGGATGGTAATAAAACTTGTTATTTTCCTTTTTTGATTTGAAAATCCTACCTGTAAACCAATGTGTTTTTAGCTGACATTAGTTTTTATACTTTTGCAATCCTTTTTTAAAATATGTCTCAATCTCTCAGTAAAGAACAGTTGATTAGCGTAGCCAATGAGTTTGGTACGCCTGTGTATGTGTATCATGCAGAAAAAATTGCGGAACAATACAACAAGCTGAAGGATGCTTTTAAGAGCCATCCTACACGCTTTTTCTATGCCTGCAAGGCACTAACCAACATCAACATACTGAAGTATTTGAAGAGCCTTGGTGCATCTATCGACTGTGTGAGTATAAACGAAGTGAAGCTGGCGTTGAAAGCAGGCTTTGAGGCAAAGGATATATTGTATACCCCCAACTGTGTTGATTTCAGCGAGATAGTAGAAGCACAGCAAATGGGTGTGAATATCAATATAGACAACATATCTATACTTGAGCAGTTCGGGAATAAGTTCGGTAGTGGCTACCCTGTGTGTATACGCATCAACCCGCATATAGAGGCAGGGGGTAATTACAAAATATCTACCGGGCATATAGATAGCAAGTTTGGTATATCTGTACACCAGCTACGCCATATAGAGCGTGTAGTAAAAACTACGAAACTCCATGTAAAAGGCTTGCACATGCATACCGGCAGTGAAATAAAAGATGTGGATGTGTTTTTGCGCGGGTTGGATGTAATGTTTGAAATAGCGAGACACTTTGAGGGGCTTGAGTTTATAGACATGGGTAGTGGCTTTAAAGTACCATACAAAGAGGGCGATAAAGAAACGGACGTGTACTTGCTGGGTGAGAAACTGACAAGTGCTGTAAAGGAATTTGAAGCTGAATATAACCGCACATTGGAAGTATGGTTTGAACCTGGTAAATATCTAGTAAGCGAATGTGGGTATTTTGTAGTCAAGGCAAACGTCATCAAACAAACGCCTGCAACAGTTTTTGTAGGTGTCAATTCGGGTTTCAATCATCTGATACGCCCCATGTTTTACGATGCGTATCACCGTATTGAAAACATATCAAATCCATCTGGTGCAGAGCGTATTTATACCATCGTAGGTAATATTTGCGAAACAGATACGTTTGCCTGGGATAGGGTGCTGAACGAAGTGCGAGAGGGCGACTACCTTGTTTTCTACAATGCAGGGGCTTATGGGTTTGAGATGAGCAGTAACTTCAACTCGAGGTTGAAACCTGCTGAAGTATTGGTAAAAGATGGTAAAGCAATGCTGATACGTGAGCGGGATGAGTTTGAAGACCTGCTACGCAATCAGTTAGAAGTACTGTAACTATACAAACTCCCGCAAGCGGGAGTTTTTTATTTTTTATAACAAGTGTTTTAGGTACAAACCTTGTATTTTTAAGAAAATTATAGGCTCTATGCAAAACATAGCTGTTTTTTGCGGCTCGAAAGAAGGCTACAACGAAGCATACAGAGAAACGGCTTATGCGCTGGGTGCTACACTGGCAGAGCGTGGTATAGGCCTTGTGTATGGGGGGGGTAAAGTGGGGCTGATGGGTGCAGTGGCCGATGGTGTGCTAGGCAATGGTGGTAAGGTTATAGGCGTGATACCCGATTTCCTGCAAACAAAAGAAGTAGCGCACGATGGGCTGACGGAAATGATAGTGACCGATAGTATGCACAGCCGTAAAGTGCGTATGCATGAACTAAGTGATGGAGTGATAGTATTGCCTGGTGGTTGGGGTACGATGGACGAAATGTTTGAAATGTTGACTTGGGGGCAACTGGGGCTGCACAAAAAACCAATAGCACTGCTGAATATAAACGGCTTTTTTGATAGCCTGAAAGTGCTGGTGAACAATATGATACAAGAGGGTTTTCTGGAAGAGTGTACAGCAGAGATATTAATGACTAGTGACTCAATAGAGGAACTACTGGCGATGATGGAACAGTTTGAAGCACCGAGTGTAGAGCAGGTGATGGATCACAAATCAGATACTTAGATAATTACCTGCTAAGTTTTATCTTCATAGCCATTAATCTTCATCTCAGATGGCACTTAGCAGGATATGGTCGGCATTTATCATCATTGCCATAGCAGTTGCGGGGTATAAATCATTCTTCGCTGCCGATACAACCATATTCAGCAGAATGGTAACAGGCAAGGCAGATGATGCCTATGATACAGTTTATTATTACAAAGCAGGGCTTGCTGTCAACGAAGGCTTTGCATCTGAAGAGAGTTTTACCAAATACATTGCAGGCTACGGTTATAAAGAAGCAGATTCGCTGCATCCGGCTACTGTTGTAATAACCGATAAGCAAAGCCTGGCTGCAATGCAACTGCCTGTTGGTACAAAAGTATACACCTACAAAAGCATACAGGCAAAACTGACAAAGAAAGCGGATGGTATTATTGAAACATGCAAAAGTGCTGTGAACATATGTATAGGGCTGATAGGTATTATGGCATTGTTTATGGGTTTTATGAGCATAGCAGAAAAGGCTGGTGGCATCAATCTGCTTTCGAGGATTATAGGGCCGTTTTTCTCTAAGCTGTTTCCTGAATTGCCCAAAGGCCATCCTGCTATGGGGCATATGATGATGAATTTTTCTGCCAACTTATTAGGCTTGGATAATGCAGCCACACCATTTGGTATAAAAGCTATGGAGAGCCTGCAAGAGATAAACCCCGATAAGAAAACAGCCAGCAATGCACAAATCATGTTTCTGTGCCTGCATGCATCGGGGCTTACATTAATACCTGTTAGTATCATAGCAGCGCGGGCTGCTGTTAAAGCAACCAACCCAACTGATATTTTTGTACCCTGTATGATAGCCACATTTGCGGCAACTATGGCTGCTATGTTCATAGTGTCTATAAAGCAGAAGATAAACTTATTGCAACCTGTGATACTGGTTTGGGTGGGCGGACTGTCGGCCGTCATAGCTGCATTGGTCGTGTATCTGCGTACGCTGAATCTGGAGGGTATGCAATCGTTCTCTTCTTTACTGAGCAATGGTTTGATACTACTGATATTTATTTTAATAGTGCTTGGGGGGCTGTATAAAAAGATAAACATCTTCGATGCATTTGTAGATGGTGCGAAGGGCGGGTTTGAAACCGCTATCAAAATCATTCCTTATTTAGTAGGGATGCTCGTAGCCATCAGCATGTTACGTACAAGTGGTACGTTTGATGTAGTGATTGCAGGCATGAAATCGTTGTTTGGTGCATTGGGTACAGATACCCGTTTTGTCGATGGCCTGCCCACTGCGTTAATAAAACCCATGAGCGGCAGCGGTGCACGCGGTATGATGATAGACACGATGAAAAACTTTGGTGCTGATTCTTTTGCTGGCAGATTGTCTTGCATATTGCAAGGTTCGTCAGACACTACGTTTTATGTAATAGCCGTTTACTTTGGTGCGGTGGCAGTAAAGAACACACGCTATACGATAGGCGCTATGCTGCTGGCCGATTTGGTAGGAATTATTACGGCTATTGGCTTGTGTTATATGTTCTTTGGAGCATCTGCATAAAAAAGGCAGCGATATCGCTGCCTGTATCTTTCAGTATATTGTTGTTAATTTGTTGCAGTAGTATCTGCGGGTGCTTCGGCAGGTTCAGGTTCGTTATCTGCCGGTTGTTCCTGAAACATGTCATCGTTTTTAGTAAGATTGGCCAACCATTTATCGTCTTTCTTTACCATATTCAAACGATAAGAAATATCATCGTCCGATTTTTTGTAGTGTATAACAGCATTGTTGCCGTTTTCTTCTACTTTGGTTATTTCTATATTAATGCTTTTAGCCTTTTTAATAACACTATCGGGTACACGGGCCGATGTTGTTTCCAGTAGTTCAATCAATTGTTTCGTTGCGTCTGTCGAAACTGTTTTAGCTTCTTTATAATTCATTTGCCAGAAGCTGGTAAGAAATTTTTTAGCAACAGGTTCGGGCGCGTTACTGTTGCAACCTGTCAACATCACTGCCAATGCAATGACAGATACGATACCCGAGAATGCTTTTTTCATATGCTTATTTTTCAAATTTCGGCAAAGGTATTTATTTATACTTTACCTCACAAATCATTTGGCAATAAGCATTGTGTGTTATATTATCAATGGCTACATAATTATATCCAACAGCTTGTGTGGTTTGAATAGCAGGTTTATTGAGTGCTTTGTTGATGGCTATGTATAACAATTCTGCACAATACAGTTTGTCGTCATTTTGCAGGTCGAAATCCATATCGAACTTCTTTTGCTGACTATAATACGTTTTGGTTATGTTGCAAAAACTATCGAGCTGAGAAGGGCTGAACCTGTAGCGTAGGATACCAAAACCAGTGTTGTTTGCAGGTGATACCCAAAACCGTATGCTATCTCTTCGTAATACCTCATCGGGATTGTCTTCGCCTCCGATACAGTGATATACATAAGGTTTGCCATCTTCTATCATCACAATCCCGCAATGCGAATAGGTTTTGTCTGTTTGATTGGCTTGTTTGAACATCTCGCTGGTAATATCATTGCCAGTACGTACTACCACATCGCCGTGTTGCAATAGCTGAATGGAAGAGTCTATCAGGTGCTTGTTGTACGGATTGGTAACCATACGGTTGATGCTATGATGCTGCTCATAGCGTGCTTGGGCATAATACCACCAAACACAGCCAGCCAAAATGACTGCAATAGACACAATTAATAAAATCCTATGCTTGCCGATGTGCTTCAATTCGCCACAAAATTAGCCAATAGTTTAGCTACTACAGCCTTAACTTTGCGCTGCATAGTGAACGATAACAGGACTTGTTTGTTATACTATGCAACAGGTATTATGGCACACAAATCATTAAGGGCATTTGCAGACGCGCTGGACAAAGCGGGTGAACTGGTTAGAATAAAGACATTTGTTGACCCCGTACTGGAGATAGCCGAGATAGCCGACAGGGTTTCTAAAACACCCGACAGAAACAAAGCACTTTTGTTTGAGAATACGGGCACAGGATTTCCATTACTGATAAACAGTATGGGCAATGAACGCCGTATGTGCATGGCGTTGGGCGTGAATGAACTGGACGATGTAGCGCGTGAAATAGAAGATTTGCTGAAAACTATGACAGCTCCTAAAAACGGATTGCTGGAAAAGTTGGCCATGTTGCCTCAACTGGCAAAGTTTTCGTCATGGATGCCCAAAGTGGTAAGCGGGCGAGGTGAATGTCAGCAAGTGGTAATGGATAAACCCGATTTGTCGAAACTGCCTATATTGAAATGTTGGCCTAAAGATGGTGGGCGCTTTGTAACCTTGCCTGCAATACATACAAAAGACCTGCTGAACGGTACACGTAATATAGGTATGTATCGTATGCAGGTATTCACTGAAACTATGACGGGCATGCACTGGCATAAACATAAAGTAAGTGCCCGCCACTATAATGAATACAAAAAGCAGGGTAAGCTGATGCCCGTAGCCGTAGCACTGGGCGGCGATCCTGTATATACTTATGCAGCCACTGCGCCACTGCCTGAAAATGTGGATGAATACATGCTGGCAGGCTTCCTGCGCAAGAAGCGTGTGGAATTGGTGAAATGTATCACACAGCCCGAAATAGAAGTGCCTGCCGATGCAGATATTATCATTGAGGGTTATGTTGACCCTAATGAAGAGCTGATATGGGAAGGCCCTTTCGGCGACCATACAGGCTATTATTCATTGCCCGATTTTTATCCGCGCTTTCATGTTACTGCCATCACGCATAAAAAAGACGCGATATACCCCGCTACCATTGTGGGCATACCGCCACAAGAGGATGCATGGATAGGTAAAGCAACGGAGCGTATTTTTCTGGCGCCCATTAAAATGACAATGGTGCCTGAGATAAAAGATATGAATATGCCAGTAGAGGGTGTATTTCACAACCTGGTTATTACCAGCATAGAAAAAGAATATGCAGGGCAGGGGCAGAAAGTAATGAATGCCATGTGGGGTGCAGGGCAAATGATGTTTAATAAAATACTGGTACTGACTGACGGTAAGGTAAAGATTGACGATTACAAAGCTTTGGCAAAATATGTGTTCGACAATCTGAATCCCTCTACAGATGTGTACTTTAGTCAGGGGCCGATGGATGTGCTCGACCACAGTTGCAGCAAGCTGGGTTTTGGCGGTAAGATGTGTATAGACGGCACGAAGAAATGGGAAGAAGAAGTGACAGCACCTCTGCAACCTTTCAAGCTAAGTACTGCCTTTAATGCTGATGCATTAAAAGCTGCATATGCGGAAATAGCGTCGCTGAACGACATGCTAGCGAGGGAGATGGATATACCCGTGTTGTTTGTAGCTATAGAGAAGAACCGCAAAGGGCATGTAGCAACACTGCACGATGCATTGTGCAAAGAGCCCGCCATGCAAGGCATAAAAATGATACTGTATGTAGAGCATACGGTTGATGCCAATGATATAGCCGATGTGCTGTGGCGTTTCTGCAACAACCTTGACCCCCGCCGCGACCATCTCTATGGAGGCGAAGACAGGAATATACTGGGGCTGGATGGTACACGCAAAACAAAAGCCTATGATGGCTTTGAACGCCCATGGCCGAATGTGATAGCCGCCGACGCCAAGACCATTGCAGCGATAGATAGCAAGTGGGGAGAACTGAACCTCGGTGCGCTGATACCATCGCCATCGCTGAAGTATCAGCAGCAGATGTATGGCGAAGAAGCACAGGTAATGGAATAATATTATCTGATACAAAGGCGTTATAGAATAATGAAACAGATTATTCTATTATGTTTTCTGACAATGCTGCTTGCATGTCGTGGCGTTGAGGTAAAATCGTTTCCTCAAAAATCAAAAGTAGATTCTAATTACTCGTTTGGCAGACTTAAATGGAAAGGTAATTGGATAAAGAAAGATACAACAGGGTTACACTATCCATGTGTTTTAGATTCAGTAATCTATACATTTTTTGTGACGTGGGAGGATAGTGTCACTTATCAATTCAAAAATTTGCCTGATAGTAATCTCGCAATGATTAACCATTCAACTGGTATGTGGGCAAGTAATGCATACGGGTTATGGACAAGAACATGCCTTGTTGAATATTTTTGGAGTAAGGGTATTTTCCATCCGGATGATATGTCGGCAATAATGTTAACTACCTATCATCGGTATTTGAATGGTAAGCCATTAGAGTTGGAGAAACAAATTGCGATGTACCAGCAATTTTGGAAAGATCACGGTATTGTTTATAAATTAGATGATATTAAAAATTGGGAATTTCCTCCATCTATGTGGGATATGGAGATTACTAATTATCAAACTACTAAAAATGAATAATAATGTCTGATCAGCAAAAAAAACGCGTAACGGGTATTGGCGGCATATTTATGAAAAGCAACGACCCGGAATATATGCGCAACTGGTATAATAAACATCTGGGCTTTAACGCCACGCAATACGGTGCAACTTTTGAATGGCTGAAAACGGATAAACCCGAAGAAAAAGGCATGACCGTATGGAACCCTTTTAAGAATACCACCGACTATTTTATGCCATCTGAAAAAGAATTTATGATAAACCTACGCGTAGAGGACCTTGAATGGCTGTTGGTAGAGCTACGCAAAGAAGGTATTGAACAGATAGGCGAAATGCAGGTGTATGACTATGGCAAGTTTGCCCACATTATAGACCCTGAAGGTACGAAAATAGAACTGTGGGAAGCTGTTGATGGTATATTATAAAGGCTATATGATGTGAGATATTTAACGTTATCATAGCATAGGGTATTCTGCTATTTTACCGTATTTTCACACACGGAAGCAAAACAAATTATTTGTGAAAGCTATTATCCCAGTTGCAGGTGCAGGCACTAAACTACGCCCGCTAACATATACACAACCAAAGGCACTGATACCTATTGCGGGTAAAACCATCCTTAGTGTTATAGTTGACCAGTTGCTGGAAGCAGGTGTTACTGAGTTTGTTTTTGTTATAGGTTACCTTGGCGAAAAAATACAACGCTATATTGCCAAAACATATCCCAACCTATCGTACACCATCGTTACACAGGAAGACAGACGTGGTACAGGCCATGCAATATGGCTGACCAAAGATGCAGTAAAGGACGAGGAAGTTATTATAGTATTGGGCGATACTGTGTGCGACTATAATGTAAAAGATATACTAAACCACAGCACATCGCAAATAGGGGTGAAGAAAGTGGACGACCCGCGCAGCTTTGGTGTGGTAGAACTGGATAGTAAAGATCGTGTACTGAAAGCGGTAGAGAAACCATTGATACCAAAATCGAATATGGCAATGGTGGGTGTGTATTGCATCAAAGAAACCAAAGCATTGTACGAGGCACTAGAAAAACACATCAACAGCAGGCTGGAAGAAGAGGGCGAATACCACCTGACCAACGCGCTGCAATACATGATAGAGGGTGGCATCAAGTTCGAAGCTTTCCGTGTGAACAACTGGTTTGATTGCGGTAAGAAAGAAACCCTGCTATCTACCAATGCCACCTTGCTGAAAGAAATGAGTGAGAGTCGTGGGGAGGAAGATAAACCCTACAACTTCGGCACGAGTGTTATTATACCACCCGTAAGTATAGCTGAGGGTTGCACGATACATAATTCCATCATAGGGCCCAATGTTACCATAGGCGAGTTTACCACAGTAGAGTCATCCATTATCAAAGATTCCATCATCGGCTCTTATGCAGAGTTGGTAGAGGTGGTACTACATTCATCCATCATTGGCAGCGATGCCTTTGTGCGAGGGCTGAGTCAAAGTCTGAATATTGGTGATAATACGGAGATAGACTTAGGTTAAAGCCCATACACATCTTTAGCAATACGGAATGTATTGCAATGTGCGTTTACAATATGTTTTATATCTGGCGAATAACCACCACCCATTGCTGCGGCGACAGGTATATTGTGTTTTCTGCAAAGATTGTATACGATAAAATCCCGTTCGGCACATTCTTCTATCGTTAGTTTCAGTTTGCCGAATTTGTCTGTTGCCAATACATCTACACCACACAGATAGAAAACGATATCGGGTTTTACACTTTCAATCAGTTTGGGTAGCGTTTCGTTCAGTATGCTTAGATATTCGCTACCATTGGTACCATCTTGCAGGCCTATATCCAGATGGCTTTGTTCTTTGTGGAATGGATAGTTGTGCTGCCCGTGCATACTGAATGTAAATACATCCTTACTGCCATGGAATAAAGCTGCCGTGCCATTTCCCTGATGCACATCTAAGTCAACTATCAATATTTGTTTGACCATTCCTTTATGCAAAATGTAATTGGCAGCTACAGCAAAATCATTGAGTAGGCAAAAGCCCTCGCCTTTATTGCCAAAAGCATGGTGCGTGCCACCCGCTACATTCAATGATGTGCCATGTTGTAAGGCATATTCAGCACATAAAACTGTACCCTTACAGATGCGTATTTCCCGTTCTATTAATTGTGGAGACAAAGGGAAGCCAATTGCACGCATTTCCCTGTCTGTCAGTTGCAGATTTGCCATACGTTGCCAGTAATCGGTATTATGTGTAAGGAGTATCGTAGCTTCATCAATAGGTTCGGGAGCAAACAGATTTTCTGCATTGATGATGCCCTCATGTAGTAGTTGTGCAGGTATCAGTTCATATTTTTCCATAGGGAATCTGTGCCCTGCAGGTAAGGGATGCGCGTACAGGCTATGATATGCTATGCTGAACATCGGCAGACTGGTTGGCAATTTAACAATATAAAACGCTGGTTGTTTTGTACCTTTGCATTAGTTCTTTGAAAAAATACTGAACTGCCAACTGAATAACTGTTGACTACATTTTGGGGCCGACTGGTTTTGACAGCATAGGGCAGGGTAAGTAAGCATGTCGTGCGTTGTATAATTAGCACGTAAATCTGAATATTCAACTTTTGAATGGCGAATCTAACTTTGCCATGGCTGCCTAATTAAATTAGCGCACCCATTTTGGCCGCGGAAGGCTTTGGCCTGTTGACGCCCCCGCCGCCTAACTCAAACTTCAATAGGATAGTATCGGCATCGTTGCGCTGCGGGTATGAAACTAAAGCAACTAGGAAAATTGTAGGTTCGTCCTGCTCCGGCAAGTTTCCGAAATTCAATGCAGGAATACACATGTAGAAAGCTTATCGGGCATATGTTTGGACGCGGGTTCGAATCCCGCCGGTTCCACTCTACGGGAAAGCAGATTAGATTTTTCTAATCTGCTTTCTTTTTTTACGCCCAAACCCTTGCCAGTAGCGGCAATCAGCAGCAAGACATTATTATCAGAAGCGGTTCGATACCTGTTATTTTCAAAAATCAACTTTTCGGGGAAGGTCGAACCGATTATCCGGCGTTTTACCTCTAAATCCGCAGCAGTAAAGAGTTTGTCGAGATTTGCTAAAAAATAGAAACCATACTCCATGATGGCGGTTTCGTCTTTTGGTTTGACTTCTTCTATTGCATCTATCTTTATTCTGATGCGATGTATATCTTCTTGCAACTTCGATTTGATAGGTTGGTATTCCATAAAATCCATTTGACCATCCAGCATGAATAGCTGCGCACGTTCCAACCTTTGTTCGTACGTATCCAATTGTTTCTTTAAGGTAGCAAGTTCTTCTGCACGGTCGTCTGTAGCATCCTTATGTTTACCACCCATTATCAGTTCCAATGAACGGAATATTTTATCATTGGCACTCACAGCACGTAATACATCATAGAAAACACCATTCGCTTCATCTGCGCGAAAGCGTTCCTTGCATCCTGCTTTACAGTGATAATAATAATACCTTGCGTTCCTGCCTTTTGAGGCACTGCCGGTTAACGGCTTTCCGCACTTAGCACATGCTAAAAATCCACGCAGCGGCAGTTCGTCTTGCTGACAAATTGTAACAGGCTGTTCTTTCTTTTTTCTGCCATCTAAAATATCCTGTACATCATAAAATAAAGCTTCAGGTACAATCGCTTCATGCACACCCTTTACAAGGCAGGCAGGCTCCTGTTTATAAGCAGTAACAAAAACCTTTCCCATATATGTAGGGTTACGCATCATATACCAGAAACGGGTGCGTCCTAAAGGCATCCCTTTTTGATATAACATACGGCGGAGTTCTTCTATCTGGTATAAACCCGTTGCCATCATTTCAAAAGACTGCAATACCATTTTCTTTTCCTTTGATGGTACTATAGTAGGCTTGTTGTTTTCCGTACGCCCGTGTTTATAGCCATAAGGTGCAGAACCCATATAGCGACCCTCTTTCATTGCCTTGCGTACACCTGCCAATATATTCAATGACCGCCTGTCGTTCTCTACTTCGGGAGCCGTGAGGTAAAGAGCGAGTAAGAATTTCTGTTCAGGTATTTCCATATTCAGCGGTTGCTCAATTGCCTGCGGCTCAAGCCCCAGTTTATGCAATTTAGCAATCATGCTATACGCTTCCGGCGCATTACGGGAGAACCTGTCCCATTTCAGGAACAGGAGTAAATCGGCCATGCCTTTATTCTTTCGCTGAAATTCCAGGAGCTTGTTGAACTGAGGGCGCTCAAATGTTTTAGCAGAATAGTCTTCCTTAAAAAAAGCCACCACCTCTATGTTATGCATGGCACAGTATTTTCGGAGTGAGTCATCCTGGTGTGCAAGGCTGTGTCCCTTCTCAGCCTGTTCATCCGTACTTACACGTATATATAATATAGCCTTTCTTTTTTTCATCTTAATGCCAATTTATCAGTATGTTTTCTAATGTGACTTAGGTACAATAGTATTGTAACTCTTTATCATTGT
>CALESY010000058.1 GCA_937919945.1 uncultured Chitinophagaceae bacterium
GAAACTCCGCTTCATTCATCGCACCCAGCAGGGTGTATTCACTCTCGTTGATTTGACCTAACGTAAACATGTTATCTTGTTTTTTGCCTGATTAGTTTTCTTTCAGCAATCAAGCGGTTAATAATGATTGTATTTACTGCTATGCAGTATGATTTTTGCATCCGATACACCGCTATAAAATCTGTATATCGTCCTGACCGTATAGCTGGTTTTGGTATGCGTCTGCTTCACCTTGTAATTGTTCTTCTTCCTGACCATACAAGGGTTCATCCGCACCTCGCATATAATGGGCTTGCGGCAGGTAGGTTTGCTCGGGCTCGTGTTCACCCATATAAGCAGGTGCATCTATGTAATACCCTGACTGGCTTGCAGGCGGCTGCACATCACCAAGGTCGGGGAAGCCCATGCCGGAGATAGGAGTACGCTCATGGTAGAGCCAGCGGTCATTGTTTGATACTGCCGCTACCGGTGTTAACCCTAAGCCATCACCTGCCAGAAAACCGGCGGTCGGCATCAATGCTTTGGCTGTTTTATACGCGCCTGCAATCGCCGCGCCTTGCAGGATGTTTTTGAGCATGGGCTGTTCTACTTTTGTAGCACCATACATAGCACCCGCAGATACCGCAAGTGGTGGCAGCATTTTCTTAAACCCTTTTTGAGACGCATCCGCAGGGTCAATTTTCAGCATCTTATTGGCCATGTTGACTGCCAGGTTGCCGATAACAAACCCCGCTACATTTTCAATCATAGGCTGCAC
This sequence comes from uncultured Chitinophagaceae bacterium, assembly GCA_937919945.1. GTDB lineage: Bacteria > Bacteroidota > Bacteroidia > Chitinophagales > Chitinophagaceae > Polluticoccus. Next base: position 758 of record CALESY010000058.1, read on the forward strand.
CTGCTTGAGCACATCCTTGACACCGGGTTTGGCTGTTGATGTAGTTACCATTATAGTTGTATTTATTGTGTTAAAAAATGATTTTATGCCAGTTGAAATATGGTTGCATTGGTCAGTGGGTGCGTGCCTGTCAGCATCGCTGACTGCCCGCTCAACGGACTGCTTACAGCAGGATATTCTTTTGTCACCTTATCTGTACCGTTGTCTAATAATTTATATACGCCGTATGCCAGCGCACCGCCTAATGCGATGCCGAGTACCGGGTTGTTCTGTGCAAATTTGATAGCACCGGTCGCAATATTGCCCAAGCCTTCTACCATATCTTCTCCAGTTGTCTGGTTGGTATCATCTGGATACGGCGACTCGGGTATATAACCTTTATCAGGTTCTTCAAATGACACGCCATCGTCTTCGGTAGCTTCCCCTTCCGTAGCGGATATATCTATGGCTTCGTCTTTTTTAGCCAAGCCTGTTTCGCGCATGATACCGACGACAGCGGTAATCAAGGGTGTGGCGGCAGCGACGGCTGCGGCTACCGGCACGGCACCTAATTCGCTTAGGCCGTTCAATCTTCCCTGCTTGCTGCTCAGAATAGCTTTGCGCAGGTTGTCTTTTTTGCCGCCCACTTTTTCAAACAGTTTTTCGACTTTCGCCACTGCTTTTTTTGCACGCTCAATGACTGCCGGGTTCACTCCTTTAGCCCTCGCTTGCTCCGGCGTGGCATACGCCCATTTCAGCCTGCTGGACATTTTACCGACATTCAGTTTCAATGCCAGCAAAAAGCCGTTACGCGCCGCTATCGTTGCGGGGTTAAAACGCACTAAGCCCTTGCCTGCTTTTTTCAAGCCCTGTCCGACTTTTTTGAAAAAACCTTTCTTCTTGGCTTTGGGCGGACGTGCTTGTTTTTTTTGTCTTGGCTGCTGCTTTGGTGAACGTTTAGCCCTGCCTAATTGTATATAGGTATCGTCACCAGTAAGGATGTCATCATCACCATACAACTCCTCATCACTCAATGTCCCATCCAGATTACCAAAACCATTGAGTTGATCCAGCATGGCTTCATTGGCCATCAGTTGCACCAATGCCTGCTCCCGCTTGTCGGTAAACCAATACCGCACGGCATAGTCCAGCATTTTCAGCAGTTCTTGCTGGTTGTAACCTGCTACAAATGAAGTAACCGGGTTTTCGGCTACTGCTTGTCTGGTAGCTAACAAGTAGCGGTAAAGCCCCTGCTCCAATGCAGGGTCTTTTACCACGCCCTGTAAATATGTTTCGCCATCCAAGATACCCAACCCTTGTAAGTCCACGCCGAATATGGCTGCATGTAGTGCCGTGTTATTGGCAGCGGCAAGCTGCATGGCGTTCATTACTATTCTGCCGGTATCGTTCGCGGATGGCGAATTATTTTCTACGCCGCTTAACACGGCGATTTTTATTCCGTTCAAACTCATGGTATAATCCATCTTTTGGGTGAAGGGTTTTTCATAATTGAATTGCCCGAGTACGGCATCTACCGTGTAATATTCTTCACTGCCTGCTAAGGGTACTATCACATAGATATGCTGCCAGTGTGGCTGCGAATACCTCGTAATACGAAAACGATGCGGTATGCCGAGGTTACATAATATTGAAGAGCAGAAAATCGAAAAACAATCGCAATCAATACCTGTTAATCGGTCGTGCCATGCTCTGGCAGGGCGGCGTAATTCTTCCAAGCCCTGCGCATCCAGTTTGTACTGGATATGGTAATACAAAAACTCCCAAATGTTTCGCAGGGTATCTTCCAGCCTGTCTGCTTTCAGCTTGGCCGCAATCGCTTTTGTATCGTTGATGTATTTCCAAACTACTTCTTCAATGATTTTCAACGTATCGGTTACTTCACCGTTATCCATGACGACGGTATCGCGTGCATCTGCCTTGTCAAACAGATGGTTGTATTGCGCGCCGTCGGTTCGCAATACACGTTGCCCGCTGCTTATTTCAAGGTCAGGATGATAATCCCTGTTAAAAATTTTCATCGTCATTTATTGATAATCGTTTTCGGCGTTTCAACGGTCATACCATCTGCCTGCATCATAACTGACATGGCGATGGGTTGTGTAAAAGATTGCAACAAGCCTTTTGTACCGCCTTTGCCGAACAGGTTGATAATGCTTGTAATGTTTTTGATACCCATCAACGGTAATACGGTATTCCAGGATAGCGGCAAGCTTATCTCACCTACTTCACTCTGCCGGTTGCTGCCGATAGGAAAACTGCGGTTACTTGCAGGGCTCTCTGCTATCATACCTCCTTTTGTATTCCATAAACGCACTACCGGGTTGACAATCGTTACAGACACTGATGAGGGGTTGTTCACCCTGGCAGTTGCTGCTATCTCAATGCCTGAAAAATTCACTTTGTGTATGCGCACTTTCGCCAGCGACACCGATACGTTCGCTACCAGCTTGTTGAGTTGTAACAAGCGTACCGCCACTACCGCAGCACCGATACCCAATCCTATTTTTACTGCATGGTGCATCTGCTTATCCTTTCTTTCTGCATTTAGCAAACAGATAATCCAACCCTTTCTTTGTGCAGTAACCGACAACGGCACTAATGAATGCATACGCTACGACTGCGGTGCTGCCATCCACCGTTAAACTGCTCAGCAATAGCTTCGGCATTGCCTGCGCTTTATACACGCCACCAATGGTGCCGGAGGCTACCGTCCATAACATGGTCGTTTCTCCTGAAGGCCATTGGTTACTATCGGGGTTTTGATAATCCATTCTATTAGTGCTGCACGGTACTTATGTCCCGTTATAAGGCAAGGTTACAACCCGTTTTGGCAGGCTTGATGCCCATTGATGCTTAACGATGTCGAATGATGTCCAATGATACCTAATGGGGTGTTGACTCGGTTATGGATTCATCAACTTGATGTATTGTAGCTGTATAAACTATCCCTTAACTTGCAGTATTCATGTGATAGGTTTCTAGGGCTCGGCTTATTTAAGTCGGGCTTTTAGTTTTGTTGAAATAAAGCGGATACATTAATTTACATGCTTTCATAGTGATAGGGTTTATAGGGGCCTGGCTTGTTTAAGTCGGGCTTTTTTATGGCAGCTATATCAATAGTTATACATTTATATAGTATCTGCACTTGCCTTATTCGCACTCAAAAATATTTTGCAAAATTTTGTTGTAGCAACGGTAGCAACCTACATAGATACAATACAGCCGCAGGTTTGAGCTTGTTTTGACTGTTGATTGTTGGTAGCCGCTTTGTAGCAAGATGCGAGCATTTGTATATATGTATTTGCTACAATCTATGATGCCTGTCTTGAAAATAATGGGCGCATCAATCGACTATACGTCGCTACCATATTTATTTTCAGCCGTTTTTGCTACATTTTGCTACAAATGCTACAGGTTTTCAGGTGCTGTGTAATTTGCACGCGAAATATTTTTTGACAGTATCCGTAGTATATGCGATTGGATGTAAAAACAGATAAACAAAAAATAACCCGCCACGATATGGCGGGTTATGCATTATACTATTGAGCCGATCGGCGCAGGCACAAGAAAGGAGGTTGTTAGTGCCTTGCAGTATGGTAGTTGCAGATTATGATATTTTATTTACGGTTCGCCCAGCACATCTATAATGCGGGCAACCTCTGCTTTGGTTAAATGACGCCTGCGTAGTAAAGATATTCTGATCGCTGTGCCTTGCGGACTTAAATCCAGTAAGCGTCGAAAACTTAAACTGGCACTTTTTGCATTATGGCTCTCAGGGAAATAAAGGGATATGAGTTCTTTTCGGGAGTACGGTTTTAATTCAAACATATAGAGTTGTGGATTTATTATTTCGGCAAATGTATAATCAGCGTGTCTACTTAGATGCAACTGTACAAAACATTAGACGGCTTTTTTATTACAATGCCTGATAAGCAGTAATACCAATACATTACAAAGCAATTTTACAACATAATAACATTTTTATTTACAGCTACTTTACAATATTAGTACGTTTTGTTACGCCAACAGGTTGTTTTATTACAGAAACTGTTACATCCGTTTTATCAAAAGGTATCATTGGGCATCATTAGGCATCGTTAAGCATCATTAGGCATCAACGGTTCGACAGATTTCGGGAACATTGCCATCTGTTTGAATGCAGTTAGTTACAAACTGTGATAACTGCTCTACCTGATTAAACATTTTACCTGCCACATAGTATGCTAAGGGATCAATCATTACGCGAAGCCATTGCCGCTGATAGAGAAGAAGACAATATAGCCGATATTTTTACAAACAGGGTAAGCATTGATGAGCTGCGTACTATCTGGAATGATAAAAACAGACAGTATTCTGATGAGGAACTCTGCCAAATCCGCGAATGGCTGTATGTAATCGCAGGGGCAGTCGTACACGTTACCGAAAACACACCAACCGATACCCTTGAACAAATCGTTCGCTCGAATAAAAGAAAAGCTGTTCACAAAGAAGCACTTATGTTTATTCCATCCGACACAGGCGATATAGACTAAATATACTATTGTTTTGGGGCTAAATTATTTATAAGTAATTGATTATCAATATTTTGTATCTTTACAATAGCAAAACGGTACAATACGATTATATATAAATAGGACTGTACCAATAGCATTCAAACTCAACTGATAAATCGGCATTCAAATGAAAAGAAGAAAAGCGATACTATATATACGTGTTAGCACGGACGAGCAAGCAGAGAAAGGTCATAGCCTGGCACATCAGGACGATGTACTCCGCAAATACTGCACCATGCATAATATAGAAGTGGTCGCATTTTTTAAAGAGGACTATTCTGCCAAGACGTTTGACCGTCCGCAGTTCAACAAGTTGCTGGAGTTCCAACGGAAGAATAAGGGCTTAGCGGATTTACTCTTGTTCCTGAAATGGGACAGGTTTTCACGTAATGCACCCGAAGCCTATACTATGATTGCCAAATTGCATAAGCTGGGTCTCGAGCCACAGGCAATAGAGCAACCGCTTAATATGGAGATACCCGAACAAAAGTTTTTGTTAGCCCTCTATCTCACGGCTCCCGAAGTAGAGAACGACAGGCGGTCGTTAAATATTTTAGCCGGTGTTCGCAAGGCTATGAAAGAAGGACGTTATATGGGTTCTGCTCCTTATGGGTATAAACACGGACGTACAGAGAATAATAAACCGACCATTGTACCATCCAAAGAAAAGAAAATGGTATTGCAGTCTTTTGAAATGATGGCGACGGGTTTATACCAGATTGAAGAATTGCGCCGTATGCTCCATAAAAAAGGGATGCCGTTAGGGCGGACACGTTTTTGGTATATGATGCGTAACCCCACTTATATGGGAAAGGTGTTTGTCTCTGCTTATAAGCAAGAGCCTGCCTGTTTGGTTAAGGCTGTCCATGAAGCGATTGTGCCTGAGTCTTTGTTTTATGAAGTACAGGATATATTAGATGGCAGGAAAAAGAAAGAACATACGGTTACTATTTGTCAGAAAGAGGAATTGCCCTTACGTGGATTTTTAGCATGTGCCAGATGCGGGAAGCCGTTAACAGGCAGCGCGTCAAAAGGCAGGAGCGCGAGGTATTATTATTACCATTGTAAGTTCGGGTGCAAGGAGCGGTTTCGTGCAGATGAAGCCAACGAAGTTTTTAATAAGATACTACGTGCCGTGAGCAGTAATGATAAACTATACCGTTCATTAGAACTGATACTGGGGGGACAACACAAAGAAAATACAGATGACCGTGCTGAAGAATTGTCTGTATTAAAGAAACAATTAGGGATGTATGAACAAAGAATGGAGCGTGCGCAGTTGCTGATGCTCGACGGACAAATGGACTTCATAGAATACCAACCCATTAAAGCGAAGTTGGAAGAGGATATGCATCGTCTGAGAATTAAAGTAGATGCCATAGAAGAGGTCAAACCAAAAGACGAAACAGCTATGATGAAATATGGGTTCTATTTTCTGAGAAATCTCCACAAACTCTTTACTGCTGCGGATTTAGAGATAAAACGACAAATAATCGGTTCGACCTTCCCTGAAAAGTTGATTTTTGAAAATAGCAGGTATCGAACCGCTTCTGACAATAATATACTCCTGCTGATTGCCGCTACAGGCAAAGGTTCTGACATAAAAAAAGAAAGCAGATTAGAAAAATCTAACCTGCTTTCCCGTAGAGTGGAAGCACACGGGATCGAACCGCGGACCCTCTGCTTGTAAGGCAGATGCTCTGAACCAGCTGAGCTATGCTTCCTTACCAAGTTTCCTTATTCGGAAACGGAGTGCAAATATAGGGGAGCTTTCCTTTTTCTCAAAGGCTTTTTCAAAAAAAAATCATTCATATATGTTGCTCTGCCTGCGTAATAGGCTTTGCTTTAGTATTTTCGCAGCCTGATAAATAGATACTATATGCAAACACAATGGCAGACAATGATTGAGGCGGCTTATCAAAACCGCGAATTACTGAAAGAAGAAACCTACAAAGACGCTGTTCGTGCTGTAATAGAAGAGGTTGACAAAGGACGCCTGCGTGTAGCAACACCGACCGATAGCGGATGGCAGGTAAACCAATGGGTGAAACAAGCGATACTGCTTTACTTTGGAATACAACCGATGCAAACATGGAATGTAGAGCCATTTGAGTTTTATGATAAAATGCTGCTTAAGAAGGACTATGCGTCGCTTGGTGTACGTGCTGTGCCACATGCAGTAGCCCGCTACGGTGCATACGTTGCCAGAAATGTGGTGTTAATGCCATCGTACGTAAATATAGGTGCATTTGTAGATGAAGGTACAATGGTAGATACGTGGGCGACGGTTGGTTCCTGTGCACAAATAGGCAAGGGGGTTCACTTGAGTGGTGGTGTAGGAATAGGAGGTGTATTAGAACCATTACAAGCATCGCCCGTGGTTATTGAAGATGGTTGTTTCATAGGTTCGCGCTGTATAGTGGTTGAAGGTGTAATTGTAGAGAAAGAAGCGGTGCTGGGTGCAAATGTAGTACTAACCCAATCAACTAAAATAATAGACGTTAGTGGCAGCGAACCCATTGAATACAAAGGCCGAGTACCGGCACGTAGTGTAGTGATACCAGGAAGCTACAGTAAAAAATTTCCAGCCGGCGAATACCAAGTTAGCTGTGCATTAATAATTGGCCAACGTAAAGCATCTACAGACCTGAAAACGAGTCTAAACGATGCCTTGCGCGAGTTTAACGTTTCTGTATAGTATTAAGAACGAAATTAGCCACCATGTACCTGATGTTGCTTGCCATCAACTGGCAAAATATTGAATCGAAAATAGGGGGTGAGAAAATATCTGATCTGTTGTGGTGTGCAGGCATCATTCTGGCTACTTTATTAGTAAAAAAGCCATTAGCAAGGTTTATTGCTAAGCTCATATCGTCTGTTACCAACAGATTTACAGACAAAAAGCATGGTTCAGTTTTTTGTAAACTGATACAAAGTCCGTTGGAAGCACTGCTGCAAACAGTGTTGTTTTATATTGCTATCAGCCAATTGCATGTATTGCTTAATAGCCTATTGCTTCATCGCATGAAGGGGAAAAGTGAGGCGCTGTCTATACATTTTGGCGATATTGTAGATCATATATTCCTCTTCCTTGTTATTCTCTTTGCCACACTTACACTATCTCGCATACTCGATTTTATATACCATGTGCAGATGGATGAAGCACATGAAATAGAAAATAAAGAGCGGCAACAGCTACTGCCGATACTGAAAGATGTGCTGAAAGTAGTATTGTGGACAATTGGTGCGTTTTGGGTATTAGGCACTGTATTTCATGTCAACATCCCAGCACTCATTACGGGCTTAGGTATTGGTGGTGTGGCTATTGCACTTGCTGCCAAAGAAAGTATTGAAAACCTGTTTGGCGCATTTACTATACTTACTGACAAGCCTTTTAAAGTTGGAGATGTTATAAAGTTAGGTAATGCTGAGGGTACGGTGGAGCGTATTGGTTTTCGTAGTACACGTTTGCGTACTACAGACGGTTCTGCCATTACGATACCCAACAAAAAATTAGTGTATGAAAATCTTGAAAACCTATCGAACAGGTATGGCCGCAGGGTAAAGCTGGTGATAAGTATTAAGTATGGTGTAGCACACGATACCTTGCAACAAATCGTAAAAGACATCAGAACGTCCCTGCAACATACATTATATATAGCAGGGCCATTAGAAATATTAATTGATGGCTTTTCTGAAAATGTATTTCAATTAGTAATATCATACGGGTTGCCTGCTCCACTACCTGATGGTGCTGAGTTGCAAGACATCAAGCATCTGGTGAATATGAATATATATGCAATATTAGTAAAGTATAAAGCCTATCCAGTGGGCGAAACAGATAATATCACCATTAACAATGTTCTTGAAGAAGCAGAAGACAATACTTCTGAATAATAGATAAACTGCTGGTTTTCATCCGTTTGCATTTTTCATCGTTTGCTGACTCTTTTTAGTTTTTAGCAATATGTTAATAACTCGTTAACCACTTGTCAATGCGGGGTTAACAAGGCCTGTTTTTTTGGTCATCGGGTGCTGATGATAGCATCTTTGTGTCATCAAAAGCAAATAACTAAATCAAACAACTAACAAACAAAAACAAACAACAATGAAAAAAGTAATCGCAATCATCGCTCTGGGTATCACTGGTTTCGCTGCTAAAGCACAAGCTCCATCTTCTACTGCTACTCAAACAGTTAACCTGAACCTGAGCAACGCAATCGAATTGACATTCACAGGGTCTG
>CALESY010000059.1 GCA_937919945.1 uncultured Chitinophagaceae bacterium
GAATGCCGCCCTGTCACGGCGGAGGTCGCGGGTTCGAGTCCCGTCCGGTCCGCAAAAGCCACTCTCAAAGAGTGGCTTTTGTATTTTAAATATATCCCATCTGTATAAATTACATATAGAGAATTAACCCCTTAAGGGTAGCCTTTTGATGTGCAATATTGTACTTTTGTTCCCCTAAATCTATTGTAATGCAATTTCTGGATTTTGAAAAGCCGCTGGAAGAATTACACAACCAGATGAATAAGCTGAAAGAAATGTCTGCCAAAAATCAGGTAGATGTTTCCGCTACAGTTCGTGAACTGGAAGCGTCAATAGAAAAGACAAGAGAAAAGATATATACCAACCTAACTCCTTGGCAGCGTGTACAGCTCAGCCGTCATCCCGAGCGCCCTTATACGTTGTACTATATCGAAAAGATATTCAGCAACTTTACAGAGCTGTATGGCGACAGGCAGGTTAAGGATGACAAAGCAATGGTTGGCGGTATGGCAGAGCTGGATGGCATGCCTGTTATGGTAATGGGACAGCAGAAAGGCATCAATACCAAAATGCGCCAGCTCCGTAACTTCGGTATGGCAAATCCTGAGGGTTATCGCAAAGCACTCCGCCTGATGAAGATGGCTGAGAAATTCAATCGTCCCATTATTACGTTAATAGATACACCAGGTGCCTATCCTGGCTTGGAAGCTGAAGAACGTGGTCAGGGAGAGGCCATAGCACGCAACCTGTTTGAAATGGTGAATCTGAAAGTGCCCGTTATATGTATCATTATAGGCGAAGGTGCATCAGGCGGTGCGTTGGGAATTGGTATTGGCGATAAAGTGGTAATGTTGGAGAATACATGGTACACGGTCATCTCGCCGGAGTCGTGTTCGTCTATCCTATGGCGTAGCTGGAACTTTAAAGAAAAAGCTGCCGAGCAATTGAAGCTTACTTCAGAAGATATGAAAGGCTTTAATCTGGTAGATGATGTGTTGCCTGAACCGGTAGGTGGTGCGCACGCCAAACCGGAAGAAATGGCTGCCATTATCAAAACATATTTGTTGGGTGCATTAGCAGGCCTTAATAAATTAACCCCAGAGCAGCGTATAGAGCAGCGTATAGACAAGTTCTCGAAGATGGGCTTCTATGATGAGGTTGCAGAGTAAGTGATTGCTTTTTTGAAATATAACTTTTTACTTCTTAATGAATCAGTTTCGTGGTACAGGTGTTGCATTGGTAACACCTTTTAATGCAGATGGCAGCGTTGACTACAATGCGCTTGAAAAATTGGTAAACCATGTAATAGCAGGTGGGGTTAATTATCTGGTAGCGCTAGGTACAACAAGTGAAGCACCTACTATGAATGCAACCGAGCGCAAGCAAGTATTAGCATTCATCATTGAGAAATGTAATAAACGAGTACCTGTTGTGTGCGGTATAGGAGGTAATAATACAGCAGAGGTTGTTGAGAATCTGAAAGAATATGACCTAACAAATGTTGATGGCATATTGACAGTAGTACCTTATTATAATAAACCTACACAAGAAGGTTTGTACCAACACTTCAAAGCTATTGCACAAGCTACTATTAAGCCTATAATACTATACAATGTGCCAGGACGCACAGTAACCAATATGCTGCCAGCTACTACAATCAGGCTTGCTAATGAGTTTAAAAATATAGTAGCTGTAAAAGAAGCCAGCGGCAATATGAGCCAGTGTATGGATTTAGTACAGGGTAAACCTGCTCACTTCGCCATATTGTCGGGTGATGATGATTTGGTACTACCGCAGATAGCAATAGGTATGGAAGGCGTCATATCTGTAGCGGCCAATTGTTTTACGAAAGACTTTACAACACTAGTTAATGACGCTTTAGCAGGTAATTATACAAACGCACAAAAGCTGCACTATAAATTATTAGAAGGTATTCGTTTGCTATTTGTTGAAGGCAACCCAGCAGGTGTTAAGTGTGTACTTAAACACATGAGCATTTGCGGCGATACAGTGCGTCTTCCATTGGTAAACGTAAGTGAGGATACCAATAAAAAAATACGGCAGTACATACAAAACCTTTAGACCTCTTTACTGTTATTCATTAGCCAATAGGTACTATTTAATACATATTATTTAATTGGTTAATAATAGTAAATGATTTATCTTTGCGCTTCGAAAAAATAAAAACTATAAATAGACTGAAATGAGCACAATGACGCGTTCGCAAATTGACTTCAAATTGCCTTACAAAGTTAAGGACATGAGCCTGGCTGAGTGGGGCCGTAAAGAAATAAGACTGGCAGAAGCAGAAATGCCTGGCCTGATGGCTATCCGTGCTGAATATGGTCCGCAACAACCATTGAAAGGTGCACGTATCGCTGGTTGTCTGCACATGACTATACAGACTGCAGTATTGATTGAAACATTAGTAGCATTGGGTGCAGAGGTAAAATGGAGCTCTTGCAACATCTTCTCTACACAAGACCATGCGGCGGCTGCTATAGCTGCTGCTGGTATAGGTGTATATGCATGGAAAGGACAAACACAGGCTGAAGCTGACTGGTGTATCGAACAAACACTCTTCTTCGGTAGTGAAGACCGTCCGCTGAACATGATACTGGACGATGGTGGGGACCTGACAAACATCGTGTTTGACAACTACACTGAATTGATACAGCACATCAAAGGTTTGAGCGAAGAAACAACAACTGGTGTACACCGTTTGTATGAGCGTATGCAGAAAGGTACATTGCCTATTCCAGCTATCAACGTAAACGACTCAGTTACAAAATCTAAGTTCGACAATAAATACGGTTGTAAAGAATCACTGGTTGACTCTATCCGCCGCGCTACAGACGTAATGATGGCTGGTAAAGTAGCCGTTGTTGGTGGTTATGGCGATGTGGGTAAAGGTTCTGCTGAATCTTTACGTGGTGCAGGTGCGCGCGTCATTGTTACGGAAATAGACCCGATTTGCGCATTGCAGGCTGCAATGGATGGCTTTGAAGTGAAGAAAATGGTAGACGCTGTTAAAGAAGCAGACATCATTGTTACAGCTTCGGGTTGCCGCGACCTGATTACAGAAAAGCACTTCCGCTTAATGAAGGATAAAGCTATTGTTTGTAACATAGGCCACTTCGATATTGAAATTGATATGGCTTGGTTGAACAATAACTACGGTAATACCAAAAACACCATCAAGCCACAGGTTGATTTGTACACAATAGATGGTAAAGACGTTATTGTATTGGCTGAAGGTCGTTTGGTGAACTTGGGTTGTGCAACAGGCCACCCATCATTTGTAATGAGTAACTCATTCAGCAACCAGACACTGGCACAGATAGAACTGTGGAACAACCACAGTAATTACGAAAATAAAGTGTATGTGTTGCCTAAGCATCTGGATGAGAAAGTTGCTCGTCTGCACCTTGCAAAAATTGGTGTTGAACTGGAAGAATTGACCGATGAGCAGTCTGAATATCTGGGCATTGCTAAGAATGGTCCTTTCAAACCTGAAATGTACCGTTACTAATCGTAAGATAGTATCACTATATCAATGAGGGCTCCTAACAGGAGTCCTCATTTTTTTGTTGCCTGCAACAAACCGAAAAAATAAATAGCCTTGATAATCAATGTGTTGGCTGGTGGATTGTTGCAAATTGTTGCTTTTTGTTGCCGTTTTTGTAATTGTTGAAATTTGCAACAAACTGAAAATTTGAGGGATTATACAGTATGTCAAAGAGCGAAGTTAATTATAGCAAATATACTCTATTTTAATTTAATAAATGTCATTGTGCCAATTTCAGGATGTGGCAAGCCATTATTTTGTTTTGGGAAATCCCCACAACAACGAATGGATAATCTTATTGTATCCTGACTGACACAATTGCTAACATCAAATTTACCATATCGCCTTTTACCTATTCCTATAGTACTAAAAGGTTGGCCATTTTGAATGTCTTCAATAGTATATTCATATAGATTCTCTTTATTACAGTAAAGCACTTCGAATATCATATTGCATCTATCAATAGGTTTTTTTTTGACAAAAAACTTATATTGAACTGTATTCCACCATGTGTTTTCAACCCAAGCTTCTCCAACTTTTATTAAAGTATCTGGTCTAACGATACAAATATAACGTGCTATAAAAAAGCCATTATTTTTTGATTCGTGTATGCTATGTGAAATTTGAGGAGTAGTAGTATTAATAATAATACAACCTGAAGTAAATAGCATTACAATCAACAAGAAAAACTGATATTTCATTACTAGTATTAGTTGCGGTTACCAGATAATATAGATATAAGCGGCTACCTGTGCCAATATACCGATTGCGTATCCCCACCAGATTTCGCCCGGCTTGTGTGCGCCCAATAGCAGGCGTGCAGTGCCTATCATGCCACATACTATCAGCGATACGAATAGCGGTAGCATCATATTGACAGGGTTGGTAAGCAGTAATACAATCATAACACCTAAAAAACCGCCCGCCGCACTGGTATGCATACTGATTTTGAAGAAGATATTGAGTATGAATAGTAGTATAATACCCCAGAAATTGCCAAGCAGCATGACGCGCATGATAAGCGGTGCATCAATATTTTTAAATACATGATAAGCCCAAAAGTAAAATATCATCGTACCGATGAGCGGGATGATACGGTCTTTAGGGTCGTGCATATAAATGCTCTGTATAAACCCCAAGCCTTTAAGCAGAGCTGTTGTTAATAATGGGAATGCTAATGTATTAATTGCGATGATAGCCAGAAACTTGTAGAACATCTTCTCATCTACACCAGCAAAGCCTGCAGGTGCAAGGTAGTAGAGAATTGCAAACAATACCGTAGGCATAAATACGGGGTGAAAGGCAAAAGATATAATATTTGCCAGTACCCGTAATACGGGCGATTGTGTGCCTGCCTGTTCTGTTTTTCTTATTTCGCTCATATTATCCTTCCAATATAGGGCTAAGCCATTTTTTCATTTCGTCCAACGTCATACCCTTGCGTTTGGCATAGTCTTCAAGCTGGTCTTGTTGTATTTTATTAATGCCGAAGTAAGTGCTTTGCGGATGGCTGAAATACCAACCACATACCGAGGCGGCAGGGTACATGGCCAGCGATTCCGTGAGTGTTATGCCTGCATTATCAGTAGCTTTCAGCAGGTCGAAGAGTTTGTATTTCTCAGTATGGTCTGGACATGCAGGGTAGCCAGGTGCAGGACGAATACCCTGATACGTTTCCTTTATTAATTCTTCATTGCTCAGGCTTTCGTCTTTCGCATAGCCCCAGTAATCGGTACGCACCTGATGATGCAGTAATTCTGCAAATGCTTCTGCCAGCCTGTCTGCCAATGCTTGCAGCATTATTTTATTATAGTCGTCGTGGTTGTCGGCAAATGCTTTCAGGTGTGGTTCTATGCCATGTATGCTTACTGCAAATGCGCCCATATAGTCGGACTTGACAGGACTGATAAAATCTGATAATGAAAAATGCGGCTGGTTGGCTGCTTTCTTTTGTTGCTGGCGAAGGCTCTCTAATGTATGGAGTACATTGCCTGCATCGTCTTTCAATACGATGGTATCAGGTGCTGTTTTAGCAGCGTTCCAAAAGCCTATAACACCCTCTGCATGCAACCACTGCTCTGCTACTATTTTATCCAACATCGCATTAGCATCGTCGTATAATTTAGTAGCTTCTGTTCCTATGTGTGCATCTTTTAGTATATCCGGGTATTTGCCCTTCATTTCCCATGCTATGAAGAATGGCCCCCAGTCTATATATTGGCGTATGGCAGCTATGCTGTAGTCTTCAAAAACTTTTGTGCCTGTAAATTGCGGTGCAGGTGGTGTATAGTTGTCCCAATCTATCTTTACAGGGTTTTGCTGTGCTTCTGCAAATGGTACATATTCTTTTGCACTGCGTTTACTGGCAAAATCTTCCTGCAGCTTGATGTATTCTGTCTTGATGTTTTGAAGAAAGTCTGGTTTCTGTTCGTTGCTCAGTAAACTACCTGCAACAGTTACGCTGCGGCTGGCATCCAATACATACACCACACCATTATCATATTCAGGTGCAATTTTTACTGCAGTATGCGTGCGCGATGTTGTAGCACCGCCAATCAGTAATGGTTGCTTCATGCCGCGGCGCTTCATCTCTTTTGCTACATGCACCATCTCATCCAACGACGGTGTTATCAAGCCACTCAAACCTATTATGTCAACATTCTCTTTTTGCGCGGTATCTAATATTTTATCGGCAGGTACCATTACGCCTAGGTCTATGATGTCGTATCCGTTACAACCCAATACCACACCAACAATGTTTTTGCCAATATCGTGTACATCGCCTTTTACGGTAGCCATCAGTATTTTGGCAACACTACCTTGTTGGGCAGCGGGGTTGTTCCTTTTTTCTTCTTCAATAAATGGGGTAAGCCATGCCACACTTTTCTTCATTACACGTGCGCTTTTTACCACTTGTGGCAGAAACATTTTACCACTGCCAAACAAATCGCCTACCACATTCATGCCATCCATCAGCGGACCTTCAATCACCTCTAACGGACGTGCATATTTTTGCCTTGCTTCTTCGGTATCTATATCTATGTAGTCAGTGATGCCATTTACCAGTGCGTGTTTCAGACGTTCTTCAACCGTGCCGTTGCGCCATGCTTCGTCTTTCTTTTCCTCTTTTCCTTTTGCTTTTACTGTTTCGGCAAATGTTACAAGACGTTCTGTAGCATCTGGTCTGCGATTCAAAACAACATCTTCACAAAGCTCGCGTAGCTGTGGTTCAATTTCGTCGTACACTACCAACTGGCCAGCGTTTACGATGCCCATATCCATACCCGCTTTGATGGCATGGAATAGAAACACGCTGTGTATTGCCTCGCGCACATGATCGTTGCCACGGAAAGAGAATGATACGTTGCTGACGCCGCCACTTACTTTGGTAAGCGGCATACGTTGCTTGATGATGCGGGTGGCTTCTATAAAATCTACTGCATAGTTATTATGTTCTTCGATACCTGTAGCAACTGCAAAGATGTTGGGGTCGAATATGATGTCCTGAGGCGGGAAGCCTACTTGCTGTGTAAGTATATCGTAGGCTCGTTGGCAGATGTCCACACGGCGTTGCAGGTTATCTGCCTGCCCTTGTTCATCGAATGCCATTACAATAACCGATGCGCCGAAGCTTCTGCATATTGTTGCCTGCTCTATAAACTTTTCTTCGCCTTCCTTCAGTGAGATAGAATTGACGATACATTTTCCCTGAATACATTTAAGCCCTGCCAGTATGATGGAGAACTTAGAAGAATCGAGCATGATAGGTATCTTGGCAATATCCGGTTCGCTCTGCAACAGGTTGATGAATGTAGTCATGGCTTTTTCGCCATCCAGCAAAGCATCGTCCATGTTTACGTCCAGTATCTGCGCGCCGCTCTCTACCTGCTGGCGTGCAACAGATAGTGCTTCTTCGTATTGGTTTTCTTTGATGAGGCGGGCGAATTTTTTGGAACCTGTTACATTGGTTCTTTCGCCCACGTTTACAAAATTGGTTTCGGGGCGAACCACTAATGGTTCCAACCCGCTCAACCTGAGATATGGCCTAATTTGAGACATCAGTAATATAGTGCTCTTAAAACGCTTGCAAAGGTAATATAATGTGGGGTGAATACATGCAAAAAGCCGTCTGTAAACGGCTTTAATAAACTATATATGCATCAAAGACTTATTTATCGGCTACAGCACCTGTTATATCGACTGCTACGGAAGCTGTACCCTTTGGCTTTTTCATCTTGAACTTGAATGATACTGACTTGCCAGGCTCTACTACTTCATTAACCGTCTTCACCGCTTTTTCTATGGTGCTGCCTGTTTTGCTTTTGAAAGTGATGCGTACCTCTACATCTTTGAAAGATGCCAATGTGGCTTTGTTTGTTATTTCACCCTCTACCACTTCCTGATTGAGCAGGTTGACATGGTTATCGCCCTCGATGCGTAGAAACTGCAATGGGTTCTCGCGCTCCGTTTCTTCCAGCGATTTCTTTTTGGCTTCGTATTTATCTGATGGACGCTCGGTATTAGCAGAGTTGCAAGCTGCTAATGAAAAAGCCATTAGTAAGACGCAGAAGATATGTTTCATAATATGAATTTACATAAACAGTTGATACTAACCATTTATCAAAGTCAAAAATTCATCTTCGCTCAGTATCGCAACTGTACCCAGCTTTTTGGCTTTTTCCAATTTGCTGCCTGCATCTTCGCCTACTACTAAATAGTTGAGCTTGCTACTGACACTGCTAAGGAGCGTACCGCCTTTAGCCTCAACCATTGCTTCTGCCTCGCTGCGTTTGAAACGGTTGAGTGTACCAGTAAACAGGAATGTTTTACCTTCTAATTCGCCGCTTGCTTGTGATGTATTTCTTTTTTGGTTAACAAGATTAACACCTGCCTGCTCCAGCAAGTCGATCATATGCCTGTTTTCGGGCGTATGGAAGAAGTGCATAACAGAAGCAGCTACTTTAGGCCCCACATCTTCAAGTGCCAGTAATTGTTCTTCGGTATAATTATATAAATCGCGGATATGCTCTACAGCATTAGCAAGCGTTTTTGCCATTGTTTCGCCTACATGGCGTATGCCCAAGCCATATATAACACGGTTTAGTGGTTGCTGTTTGCTATTGTCAATAGCGGTTTTCAGGTTAGTGATTGATTTCTCACCAAAGCCACCAAGCTTGGCTATTTCATCCCAATTGATAGTATAGATGCCGGGAATATTTTTCAATAAGCCCAACTCATAAAACTTACGCACATTGGCATCGCCCATGTTACGGATGTCCATCGCGTCTTTACTTGCAAAGTGAATAATGCGTTCTACTACCTGTGCAGGGCAGCTAATATTGATGCACCGCCAAACAGCTTCTTCCTCAGGCTTTTCCAACTCTTCGTTGCAAACAGGACAATGGGTAGGGAATACGATTTTTTCTTCAGAGCCATCGCGCAATTCCGCTAATGGTTTTACGATGTAGGGAATAACATCACCTGCACGTTCTACCAACACAGTATCACCTATATGCAGGTCTTTCTCGCGTACCACATCTTCGTTAAAAAGAGAAATAGAGCTAACCGTAACGCCACCAATTGGCACAGGTTCTATTTTAGCAACTGGTGTTACCGACCCTGTGCGCCCCACCTGAAACTCTACACGGAGCAGTTTGCTGGTGGCCTGCCTTGCTTTGAATTTGTACGCTACTGCCCAGCGAGGGTGGTGGGTTGTCATACCCATTTTATCTTGCAGTAAGAAGTTGTTTACTTTAATCACCAATCCATCCACCTCATAAGGCAGATCGTCGCGCCTTGCTTCAAATGCCGCACAAAAATCAATCACTTCATCTATACTACGAAAGCGTTTCATTTCATGTACAGGCGTAGGGAAACCTAATTGATACAACCAGTTGAGTGAGCCATAGTGTGTTTGTAATGCTTCGGGTACAACGCTATCGCCTGTTTGTGTATAATAGCTGATGTGGTAGAGGATGGCAGATAGTTTGCGCTTGCCAACTTCTGCAGGGTCTAATATGCGGAGTGTGCCCGATGCTGCATTGCGTGGGTTTGCCAATGGCGATAGGCCTTCGGAAATGCGTTGTGTATTATAGGCGGCAAATACATCTTTATTTATCACTACCTCGCCACGTATCTCTATCTGATTGATGTTGTCTTTTGTAAATGCGGCAGATAATGGTACAGAGCGTATTTGCCTGATGTTGGTTGTTACTTCTTCGCCCATTACACCATCGCCCCGGGTAGCGCCGCGCACTAATTGCCCGTTTTCGTAAATGAGCGATATGCTCGCACCATCGTATTTAGGTTCTGCGCAATACTCAATATCGTCTGTACCTGCAAGTTCTTTGCAACGCCTGTCCCAATCGCGCAGGTCATCTGCGTTATAGGTATTATCAAGACTCAGCATGGGTACTAAGTGGCTGACTGCAGGAAATTTTTCACTCAGGCCTTTTGCAACACGTTGTGTAGGGGAATCTCCGGTTATGTGCTCAGGGTATTGTTCTTCAAGGTGTTGCAGCTTTTTGAAGAGTGTATCATATTCTGCATCCGCCAATACAGGTTCGCTTTGTACATAATATTTCCAGTCGGCATAATTGAGTACTTCGCGTAGTTGCTGGGTGGTAGCCTCAACCGTCGCGGCATCATTATTCAATAATGCTTTCGCCTGATTGTATAAGCGTTGCTCGTCCTGTGTGGTGTACATAGAACAAAGAAAGTTTGAAAGCTGTAATTAGCCAAGTATTTTTTCCCATTCTCCTGCGCCTTCGCGTATCAGTTCGGGCTCGCCATTGGAGAAGTCTATAACGGTAGATGGAG
Organism: uncultured Chitinophagaceae bacterium; assembly: GCA_937919945.1. GTDB lineage: Bacteria > Bacteroidota > Bacteroidia > Chitinophagales > Chitinophagaceae > Polluticoccus. The sequence continues at coordinate 10,367 of CALESY010000059.1, forward strand.
TAGTGCCACCGTGTCCGCCGTCAACAACTATGTCAACACGGTCTTCAAATATTTCGTGTATCAGCAGTGGGTCTGTAAAGTATTCTACTTCGTCTTCCATAGGCAGCGATACACTCATGATGGGATTGCCCAATTGCTTCACTATTTCCTGACTTATTTTATGGTCTGGTACACGTATGCCAACAGTATCTTTTTTGGTTTTCAGCATTTTGGGGACCATCTTGCTGGCTTCTAATATAAACGTATATGGGCCCGGCAAAGATTTCTTTAATGTGCGGAATACGGGGGTATCAATACTTTTAGCATAATCGCTGATATGACTCAGGTCGTTGCACACAAAAGAGAATTGTGCCTTTTTCGGGTCTATATTTTTGATGCGGCAGATACGGTCTATAGCTTCAACATTATAAATATCGCATCCCAAACCGTATATCGTATCGGTAGGATAAATGATTACCCCGCCACTTTTCAGGCAATCGACAACTGTTTTAATATGGCGTGACTGTGGATCTTTTGGATGAATATGGAGCAACATAAATCTGTATAGTAAATATAAGGATTTATAACAGTTTTTGTATAGCGTTTGTTGCGAGTATTAAGCGTTGATTTTCATCGCCCCTGATGTCTGCCCATTCGCTACCCGATTGCATAACAATATCCCTGTATATATTGTAGAAGTATGCTCTTTCTTCAGGTAAAGGATGTTCGCGTAAGGGATCGTCAGCCCAAGGAACGTCTATGTAAGTGAGTAGGTACAGGTCATATTTTCGTTGTGCAATCTGCTCTAATATCCAAGGATGGCACCTGCCGTATTTGGCTTCGCTCCATACTTTTATTACATACAAGTCTGTATCGCAAACAAGGTATTGATTAGCTTGTTGTATGGCTTTTTCTTCAGCAGCAATTTGTCCTTTTGCTATCTCCAACAAATCATTTTCAACATATTCTCTGCCGAGCTCTTCAAGGTAGTTGCGGGCAAATTCGGGTACCCATAACGTTTGTAGTTGCACGGCAAGTAATTGACTCAAAGTGCTTTTGCCAGTAGATTCCGGGCCGATGACTACTATTTTTTTAATGTTGCTCAACTGCACCTTTTATTTTGCGTAGTTTACGTTTCAGCAGCCACTGTTGCCCTTTATAAGATAAATATGCACTGCCGGCGCCTAATAGTGCCCCTGCCAATACATCAGAAGGGTAATGCATACCCAGATGCATACGCGAATACCCGATAGTGCCAGCCCATAGATATGCAGGCGTAATGACATACCACTTGCGGTATTGCAGACTGAGTGATGTAGCTGTTGCAAATGCAATACTGGTGTGCCCCGACGGGAAAGACGGATCGGTATCATAATGATAAGGAATGATGTCTTTGTAAGACTCATATGGGCGGCTTCTGTTGATAGCATACTTCAAACCATAGCCAACGACTACAGTAGTCCCCAGGCCAGCTACTGTTTGCCAACCATTGCGGATGGTTTGTGTATCTTTTTTAATGTAGCCTACTAACAATTGCGTTGCAGGAACTGCAAAGGATATTGGATAAGTAGATTGTGTTATACCATTCATGAACGCATCTGTACTGCCGCCACGTGTACCGTTTATATTTCTTAGCCATTCAATGTCGTTGTTTTGTGCAAGGCATTGAAATGGTAAGAGTAATATGGCTATGCAATATGCTGTAAACGATATTGTTTTTCCCATCTGAAGTAACCGAAGATAGCGACAATAAATAAAAATAACGTGAGCAGAGCTGTGAAAGGTATGCCTTTATAGATGTAAAGCGGTATAGCGATGCCATTGGATATATTGAGTAATATCCAGTTTTCAATTTTATGTTTGGCCAGTAACCACATACCCGCCCATGCAGTTGCAGAAACGATAGCATCGAGCATTGGTACGGTAGAGTCTGTATAGGTTGATAACACGAAGTATAATACAGCCCAACCCACTATACATATCGTGATGCTTATAGCCCAGTCTTTGTCATTGTTGTGAGATATGGATGCCGGGTTTTCATTTTCCTTTCCTTTGTGCCACAATATCCAGCCATAAATGCTCATGACAAAGTAGTAGACATTCAGTAGTGATTCAGCGTATAAACCAACGCGAGCCATTATCCATACATACAATATAGTACTGACAATGCCTGTAGGGTATAACCACACATGATTTCTGTTAGCCAATACTACGCTAATCATACCAAATACTACAGCTACAAACTCTACAGGCTTTGTTGCCTGTAGTTGGGTATAAAACTGTTCTGTTAATGCCGATACATCCATTGGTTGTAAAAATAGCAGAACAAAATATAACCAAGCATTCTTGATGCCTTATTTCGTAACTTCAGTATGCTAAAACAGAGGAATATGAAAAAGTTGTTACTGTTATTAATTATTGCTTTCACTTTTCAATCGGAGGTTCATGCACAGTTGACTGTGCGCGTAGTAAGGGATTCTCTTTTTATACCCTGGGAGCTGGTCTATGGCCCCGACAACCATATATGGTTTACACAAAAGAATGGTTATATATGCCGTTTGCAACCAGCAAGCGGAAAAATCGATACGCTATACAATGAAACCAATACCAGAATACAGAGCGAGGGTGGTATGTTGGGCTTGGTATTACACCCGCAATTCAGCACTACACCCCATGTGTTTGTAGCATATAACTATCTGGATGCATCTGTTTACAAACTACGTGTGGCGCGTTATGAATATAACAATACTACCAATGTGCTGCAAAACCCGCAAATAATTATTGACAATATAGGTGCTGCTAACATACATAATGGTTGCAGGTTGTTGATAATTGATAACCATCTGTACCTGACAACAGGAGATGCAGCTGCAACATCTAATTCTCAAAATGTCAATTCGCTAAACGGTAAGCTATTGCGACTGAACCTTGATGGCAGCATACCCACAGACAATCCTATAGCAGGTAATGCAGCATGGAGTTGGGGACACAGAAATGCGCAAGGTATGGTGTATGCTAATGGTAAAATTTATCAGAGTGAACACGGAGCCAATTCGGACGATGAAGTAAACATTATACAAAAAGGACGCAATTATGGCTGGCCTACTGTGCAGGGTTATTGTAATACAGCCCCGGAAATTACGTTCTGCGCAGACTCTAATGTTGTAGAACCAATTGAAGCATGGACACCCACTACGGCAGTTTGCGGTATGGATTATTATGATCATCCTATGTTTCCGCAGTTTCAGAAATCGTTGCTCATGGTTACGTTAAAAGATTCAACACTCTACCAATTGAAACTAAACACCACAGGCGACGATATTACAACAATCAGCAAAGTAGCATTGGTAAAATACCGCCGCTTGCGTGATATATGTATTTCGCCTGAGGGGCGTATTTATGTTTCTACCAGCAACTCGCCATCTAGTGGTGCAGGGGCACGGGTAGACAGGATAGTAGAGATATACGACCCGTCGTATAACAGCATAGCACAAACTGAACGGGATAAAGAATTGATAAATATATACCCCAACCCTGCAGGCGATTTTGTAACAATTAAAATAAAACAGCATGTATCTAATGACCGTGCAGATTATAAGATTGTGAATATGAACGGACAGGTAATAATGAGCGGAAAATTACAGGATCTCGAAACACAAATAGACACGAAAGCTTTACCTACAGGGCTTTACAGGGTGATGCTGTATGACGGAGTGTTGCTGTCTGCCACCGCGAGCTTCGTAAAGCAGTAAATTGTTTGCTATCGTTTTTGGAAAATTGGATATTAAACCTATTTTTGCAATCCCAAAACGGGAAGGTGCGGTAGCTCAGTTGGTAGAGCAAAGGACTGAAAATCCTTGTGTCGGGGGTTCAATTCCCTCCCGCACCACACAAAAAAAGCAGCTATGATTTCATAGCTGCTTTTTGTTTGGATATTAGCCGAATTATTGAAAATAAATTCTAAAATGAAATCTTAGTTCTCTTGGGATGATCTAGCCCATTTATGACCTGTTTGATTGAATCAGAACTTTTGATTAAGAGGAACTATTAGTTATTACTATTGGACAATAACTCAGAAATTTATTTTTTTTTGAAAATTTGTAATTATTATTCAACACGATCTGTATTGAACACCTGTATGTAATTACCCATTTTATTGATGCTTTCAACCACAAATATTTGTCCGATACGGACATGCATACTCAAACACACAACCCTATATCAGGAAATTTATTTTGTAGTTTTACGATACAACACGAGGCCACTTCCATGCATAACGGATAATCAGGCAAAGGAGAATAACTTCAATAAGAGCAGCTAATACCATGTGTGCCCATGCTACTCCTTCCAGATTAAACAACATAAAGGGGATATTTACCGCTGCAATAATGATGTTTGTCAGGCGGTTCGATTTAGCCGGTAATGCAACAGAAAGAAAAATCATGAGTGCGGGAATACTAACTGAGGCGAGTGCTGCCACAAGAAACCCTTGTGTAATATCAAAAACGTAGACTCTACCGACAAGAACATCTTCTATCATGCCCGGCATATACAAGTGGAAGTAATCAATATAGATAATGAGAAACATTAAGCTCGTCCATAATGCAGCAAGCTTAAGTTTTACACTGACTTTGATGTCTTCCAGAGTGTTTGGTTGTATTCTTTGTGTGTCCATTTTTTATTTTTTCGATTGAGTATTACAGCCAAGTAATAATCTGTATGTGATTAAATAATAGAATCATATTCAATAACAGCTTAGTCTGTTTTCTTGTGTCTTAACATATTTGCCACTCTTAGCTCCAGGTATACTAACGACATGATAATAATAATCTCACCCAAAAAATATATCAATCCAGTTTGGGTTAAGTTGCTATAATAAGAATATAGCAACGTCATTGTCAGTATACAATACAAGAAATTGCTGATGGCTATTATTCTTACATGTGCTGCGCGATAGTCTTTGACTAAAAAGTAACAAGACATAGAATAAATACAATAAAACAAGCCAATAACTGATAAGTATGTCAAAACGTTAGTTGGCATACCAAAGTAATCGTAGTAATGCCTCAAAACAAAAAACAATGAAAATGTTGTCATTGCAGCACCCAAACCGTCAAGTAGAAAAAGTGTTTTTGGTTTTTTTGAAAAATAATCTATCGTGCTATTCATGTACATTTTCATTGTTTGTATACTGATAAATTATTAAAAATTAAACCCGAAATGAAGTCCCGGTTCTGGTGTCCATTTTGGCCATTTGTCATCTTTTTCTTTAAATCCTTTTGGCATTTCAGTATAATAAGGACGACCAGCAATACCGAGTGATGGTTCTATAAAAAATCGGTCTTTCAAGAGCTTAATATGATAACCAACTCGATTAGTATTGAATATAATGAAGCCATTATCCACTTTGTTGCCGTTATCATTTTTATATGTTTGCCACATAGGCATTACATGTACTGCAATATAAAGACCCTTCCATAAATATCTTTGATATGCTAACCCAATTCCGTATTCACGTATATAACCGGAAAACTTCTCTTCAGGTTTTCCGTATGCTTTATTATAAAATGGATTAATACCAAGTGGCCAGGCATGTTTCCAAGTTATTAGTTCAAGCGAAATAACATCTTTTCCTGTAATCCGATAACCAACATTAAGTTGAGCAAACCCCGGGGGGTTAACGGAAGATAAATTACCCAATAAAAACAAGGTGCTACCAACGAAACACTTTTTATAAGTGCTATCAGTTTTAGCATACTGTGCATTTGCCTGTAAACTGCTTGCGAATACTAAAGCAAGTCCAATCTGTAAAAATTTCTTTTGCATATCTGTTATTGTTGTTAAACGACGCTGCAAAAGTAGATTGGCGAAATGCCATAATTTATTCACTTAAGTTAAGAAATACTGTTCACCACTTTTGCCATAAACTTTACTCTTGCTTAGCATAATGCCCAAATAACTTGCTGAATAGTATTATCAATTTTTTTGTAATTGTGGTACAATTACTAGAAATTAAACCCGAAATGAAGTCCCGGTTGAATAAAATAGTTAGGCCATTTTTCTTCTGCTTTTTTAAATGATTCAGGTACATTAGTCCTTACAGGCCAATAACTACATCCGATAGCTGGTTCAAAAAAGAATCTGTTTCTGAAAAACTTAAACTGGTATCCCAAATGAAAATTCACATACAAAGTGTATCCGTTTCCTATCTTCTTTTTATTCTGATCCATGTACTTTTCAAAAGCATTCAATGCATAAATGGATGTATAAGCTCCTTTCCACCAAAAACGCTGGTATCCCACTGTTGGTGCAAGTATGCGTGCATGTCCGGGATAGTTTAACCCAGGTGCATCAAAAGACGGTCCGAAGGGAATACCAATTGGCCAGGAATAAATAGATCGTTTAAATTCAACGGAAATAACATCTTTGGGTGTTATTCTATATCCTACATTTAATTGTATATACTCAGGCCTGTTTTTATCATTAGGAATGAAATTCCCTAACACATACAAAGAACTTCCTATGTACCACTTTTTATAAGTTTTGTCATGTTTGATGTCTTGTGCGATCACCTGTAAACTGCTTGCCAATATTAAAGCAAGCGCAATGCGTAATATATTCTTTTGCATATACGTTATCCTTGTTAAACGATGCTGCAAAAGTAGATTGGAGAAATACCTGAATCGTTCGCTTAAGTTAATAAATGCCTTTTAGCTCTTTTTCTCCATAATTCTTGCTCTCAATCTGCTTAATGATTGAGGCTTAATGCCTAAATAACTCGCTAATTGGTGTTGTGGTACACGCTGAATAAGGTCAGCTCTTTTTTGAAGTAAATTCAGGTATCGTTGTTCAGGAGAAGATGTTTTAAACTCGTCGAAGTCTATTCGCTGTTTGGCTAATAATTCCTCCGAGAATTTTCTGCACATTAATTCAAACTTTGGAAATTTACTATTTACTTCCTCTTCCATATCAGAATTAGAAACTAAAAGCATAACGTCTTCAATACAGCTTACATAGTATTCAGACGGAGTTTTGTTTATTACACAAGGAGGTGTCAAAGCTTCCATTTCTGTGTAAAAAGCAGTAGTTTTTTCTTCACCGTCTGTTATATAATAAGTCCTTATGCAACCTTTTAATACAAAGTAGCTTTCTTTCGAATATTGTCCTTCTTTTAGTAAAACAGTCCCTTTCTTAAAAGAGTGGAATATATCTAACGATAATAGCGCATTTTTCTCATCTTCCGTTAGAGAGATGTATTTTGAAATAAAGTCAAATAGTAGATTCTGCATTCATTTTATACATTGTTACATTTCTGATAAACTTGTAACCAACATATTGTTGATGCAAATATAGAAATAACTTTTTGTCATCTTATAGCATTCGCTATCAATCCCGCAGTAGGGTAATGTCCGTGTTTATTGAAGTTACAGGCAACTGATTGACTTGGCGTCTCCATCAACGAATAGAAAATATGCCATATGAATATCAGGTATTTAATGTTTGTACGATGTACGTTTGTATTTTTATACAACAATAAAATACAATGGATTCATTAACCCACATCGTATTAGGTGCTTGTATTGGAGAGGTAGTTGCAGGCAAAGAACTGGGGCGCAGAGCTATGCTTTGGGGTGCACTTGCTCAAACTTTCCCTGATATTGACGTAGTGGCAGAGATATGGCTAGATACACCAAGCAATTTGCTGGCGCATCGCGGGTTTACCCATTCCATATTGTCTTGTTTGCTGTTTACTCCATTTTTTGCATTAATAGCAAAACGTATCCACAGAAACAGAAAAGTACATTTACGTACGTGGATGTGGTTATTTGGCATAGAGCTGTTTTGTCATATCTTTTTAGATAGCCAGAATGCATATGGTACGGGGTTGTTTGAGCCTTTCAGTCATGCTCGCGTATCGTTTAATACAATGTTTGTAGCAGACCCCTTATTTACCATTGTAGCACTCGTAGCAAGTATTGTGTTATTGATTTTCAGAAGTAAAAAAGACAGGCGCAGGCTTATATGGGCAACAGCCGGTATTGCTACAAGTGCTTTGTATTTATTCATCTGCACAATTAATAAACTGATTGTTACCAGTGAGGTAGAAGGCTTGCTTGCTAAACAACATATTGCTTACAACAAAAACTTTGTTACACCTACACCTTTGAATAATCTGCTATGGTACGTAGTAGCAAATAATGATAGTGGGAGCTATATAGGCTATAGGTCTGTATTTGATAAAAAAGAGGAGCTGCCACTTACTTATTTCAACAGAAATGAGCAACTATTATCTAATGTACATGATAACGAAAGCCTGCAAAAGCTCAAACGTTTTTCGCAAGGGTATTATATAGCACAGCAGTGGGGAGATACGCTGGTATTCAGCGATTTACGATTCGGACAGATGGTAGGGTGGAAAAGGCCTGATGAGAAATTCGTATTCCACTATTTTCTGCAACAACCTGCAGGTAACGATTTAGTCATACAACGAGGCCGTTTCGCCAAATGGGATAATACTGCACTAACAAGCTTATGGGATAGGATGATGGGGCATTGATTTATTTCTCTTGTGTGTAATAAAATGTTACCACATTCAGCAGCAGCTTTACTATTAAGTACGCCAAGTATTGCCACGCACGTAGCAGATAGGGGGTTTTACGATTGTGTTCAGTTGCTGTTATTCTTTTGCAATCATTTTTAATGATATTGTTCAGTTCTTCCTGTACGTCACTTACAAAGGGTTTATTACGTACATCCAGATTCAACTCTATGCTTGCGTAAGCGCTGATATTGTTGAAATTGTAAGAGCCTATTGTCATACGTTTATTATCCGACACCGCAACTTTGGCGTGTAAAATGCTACGTGTGTATTCGTATAGTTCTATGTCGTTTCTAAGCATCCAGCGGTACAGGTATTTTTCAGCACTCTTTGCTAGCCTTACATCTGATGGACCGGCTACTATCACTTTCAGCGTAGCTCCACGTTTGATGGCTGCAACCATTCGTTTTCTGAAAACTAAGCCCGGCAGAAAATAACTGCTAGCAATTATCATTTCATCTGCACAGGTATTTAGCATATGAAAATAGCTTTTCCATATCTGGCTTTTGCGTTTCACCCAGTCATTTCTTCTTACACGTACTGCACATTCATCTCCGTCAAAGCCTTGCAATAATTGTTTTGTCGTTACCTCGTCTGGTTGTTTAGCAAAGATGCTTTTATCCTTTCCACCATTCCACATTTCGCAACAGATGACAGATAAACGAATGGCTGTTTCGCCCTCGGTGTGCAGGGCAACATCAAACCATGCATGCGCATCAGGCATATCGTTGTATTTATTTTCAATATTGATACCACCAACTAATGCCTTGTAATGGTCTGCTACAAACACTTTGTGATGCAGCCGCCTGCCGAAATAAAAATTACTGCTTTTGAAAATCGGCTCAAAACGGCGGAAATGTACGCCCGCTTCCTGTAACGATGCTATGTAATCTCCATCAATATGTTGCGATGCATAACCATCTGCTAATAAAAAAACCTGCACCCCACGTCTGGCAGCATCGGCCAGCGCATCTCCCACACGTCTGCCTGTTTCGTCGGTAGTAAAGATGTAAACTTGTAAGTGAATGGTGTGTACAGCCTCGTTGATAAAACGGATGAGTGTATCAAAATATTCACTACCACCATGCACTACGGCAACCTTGTTTTGCAAAGTGTACTCTTGCTCGTTTTTATTTATCAGTACGGTTGGTTGCATAGCATCATAAAGTTAGTTAAGAATTCAGCCTTTTGCTATCAGCCCTTTATTAACTTGCAATATGCGCTTGCATGTTTTAGACAGTAGATTGTGGTTTCCGCCAGTTGATGAGGCATTAGATGATGGCTTGCTGGCTATAGGTGGTGATTTGAGTATGGAGCGGTTACTACTTGCATACAGAAGCGGCATCTTCCCGTGGTTTGATGATGAACTTCCCATGTGGTGGAGTCCCAACCCGCGCTTTGTTTTGTACCCAGAGGAGCTACGCGTCAGCAAAACAATGAAGCAGGTAATGAACAGAGGGCGATTTAGTTTTACTACAAACTCAGCTTTTGCAGAGGTAATACGCAACTGCAAGCAAACAAACCGCACAGGGCAACAAGGCACTTGGATAACCGATGCTGTAGAGCAGGCATATACACAACTGCATGCACTTGGCTATGCGCATAGTGCTGAAGCTTGGCAGGATGGTAAATTGGTAGGGGGGCTGTATGGCATACGTATGGGCAAACTGTTTTTTGGAGAAAGTATGTATAATCATGTAAGCAATGCCAGTAAGTTTGCTTTTATACAATATGTGCAGCAGCTAATACAGGAAGGAGTGCAACTGATAGACTGCCAGGTATATACCGAACATTTAGAAAGTCTGGGTGCAAGGATGATAGCCAGAGAGGAGTTTTTGGATATACTGGAAGGTTTGATATGATAAGTGCAAATTAAAGCCTATTAAGGGTTAGTCCCTTTTGAAGAATACTGATAATAATAACCCCCCCCAACCTTTTAATGGTATTATTGCTTAATTCTGTGTCAATATATTACCAGGATAGTGTTCCCCCAACCGGTTTCCGTTGTCCAATACTGATTTCATTAACCATTACACTGATATAATAAAATAAAACTATTCCAATCTCATCAATATTCCCTATCTGCAAATAACCCAAGTATTAAAACCTACGCTTAACTTAGTGGTCTAAAGCATATATCCCACATGGATATTGACTGTACATACATACCATATAGCAATACGGGTAATTTCAGTGACTTGGTTATTGACTACCTCGATGCTCACCCTGCTTTACAATCTCTCTATCGCTATACGCCCGATATCAATGGCATTAAGCAAGCCATTGCTGATAGGAGCAAATATCCCGTGAACCGTAGTATATTGGTGAATGTGCTGCACAGGCAATATGCTAACCTCAATAAACACGATAAGGTAACGGACAACATCGCCAGCCTCGCAGATAATAATACTTTTACCATATGCACTGCGCATCAGCCCAACCTGATGACGGGCTATCTGTACTTCATCTACAAAATACTACACGCCATCAAGATGGCAGACGAACTGAATACGCAATACACAGACAAGCATTTTGTACCTGTGTATTATATGGGTAGTGAGGATAATGACTTGGAAGAACTGGGCACGTTTCGCTACAACAACCAAAAGTATGTATGGGATGCAGCAGGGCAAACAGGCGCTGTGGGGCGTATGCAAACGCAAAGCCTGAAACCCTTGCTGGATGAGCTCTTTAAGCTATTAGGGCCGCCGGGCGAACATTGCGATGTATTGAAAGACATACTGACACAAGCCTACCTGCAACACAAAACCATCGGTGGGGCAACACAGTATCTGGTAAACGAACTATTTGGCAGATACGGATTGGTGGTTTTGAATCCTGACGATGCTGAACTTAAAAGACAAATCATACCCATACTGCAAGACGATCTGCAAAACCATATGGCCTATGGTATTGTAACAGATAATATTGATGTACTGGAGGATCAATATAAAGTACAGGCATATCCTCGGATGATAAACCTTTTTTACATGCACGATGCTATACGTGAGCGTATAGAAAAACGAGGCGGTAAATGGAAAGTGCTGAATACTGATATTGAATGGACGGAAGATGAACTGCTGACAGAACTGAACGCACACCCGGACAGGTTCAGCCCTAATGTGATATTACGTGGCTTGTTTCAGGAAAGTATATTGCCTGATGTGGCTTTTATAGGTGGTGGCGCAGAGGTAGCGTATTGGCTGGAGCTGAAAGCAGTCTTTGATAATTACAAAGTATTTTATCCTGTAGTGTTGCTTCGCCAGTCCGTATTGTGGATGAACGGGCAACAAAACAAATTGCGTCAACAGCTTGGTTTTAGTGTGGCAGATGTTTTCAAGTCTGAATCATCGCTGATACGTGGATATATAAGTAAGCACAGTAGCAACAACTGGCATACAGATGAGGAAGCCGCGGCCATCAAAAACATACTGGCTCAATTGAAAGAAAAAGCGAACGCACTGAGCCCTACCCTGCAAGCAAGTGCCGAAGCTGCTTTTGCCAAAATGAATCACCAGCTACAGGTGTTGGAAAAGAAAATGCTGCGTGCCGAAAAACGGAAGATGCAGGATCAACTGCAACGCATCAGCCGATTGAAAAACAGCATAGCACCCAATAATATATTGCAAGAGCGATATGAAAACTTTATAGGTTACTATGCCGCAATAGGCAGTAGTTTTTTTGATATATTATATAAATATATAGAGCCGTTGCGTAATGAATTTATGGTGTTAGCAGAAGTATAACGCCCACGGCACGTTTTTTGCCCTGCCTTTAATACATTTGCATCGTTAATTTTTTTAAATCGACTCTTTTATAAAAACATATGAAACGTATCAAATTACTGGCAGCTATAATGTGCCTGCCTATGCTGAGTATGGCGCAACCAGGGGCAGGTGTTGTTGATAAAGTATTGCCCGTTAAGATAGACCTCGGCATAAAAGTAGGAGCGAATTTTGCCAACCTTGATGGTAAAGAATGGGAAAGCGGGTACAAGCCGGGTATTGTAGGTGGTATATTCGGTGGCATCAGCCGCAAGAAAGTAGGTGCTACTGCTGAGGTGTTGGTGAGCAGTGTACGCTACACAGGCAAGGGTGTTGACTTTTACAATGCTAACAAACTGATATACAACAATTCTTCTGACAGTGCTAAGAAAGGCGACTTTGCGGTAACGTATGTACACATACCTATATTGTTCAACTACAAAATAGGTGGTCCGTTGTGGTTGCAGGCTGGGCCTATGTATAGTGGTGTACTGAGTGTAAACGACAAAGACAATCTGCTGAAAAGCACAGCAGGACTATTGAAAAGCGGCGATGTATCGGGCGTATTAGGTTTGCAACTCAACTTCAGCAAGCTGCGTGCTAATGCTCGTTATATCATCGGTCTGTCAGACATGAGTGCATCATCTATCGGCAATAGCTGGAAAACGCGCACTGTGCAGCTTACATTGGGTTATAGCTTTTTGTAAAAACATTCTTTTTAGATAGTTGAGGGCGGTTTTGTACTGCCCTTTTTTTGTGCTAAAGCGAGGACGCTTTAGTGGAGTATAAACAGACTATTGTTATGTGATATATACTTTACCCACACCCAAAAACAACAATAGGATGACAAGTCATAGAATTGTCATCCTTTGCCGAAACATCTTAAAAAGGTATTTACTTAGATAGCGATATGCTCAATTTGTTGGGGCAGCCATATTTTTTGCTGTTACCATTGCACGACGCCAACATCACCACAGCTACAACAGCTATTGCAGGCACTACACGACGCAGGATAGATACTAATTGCATAATCAATCTTCTTAATTAAATAGTATTAGTTAAAAGGGTAATTTACATTTGTACTTCCTACGAAGATAATTAATTTTTTAATGAAACGCATACATTTTATTGCCATAGGCGGGGCGGTTATGCACCAACTGGCATTGGCACTACTCAGGCAGGGAAATACCGTAACCGGCAGCGATGATGAGATAAACGACCCTGCCAAAAGCAACCTTGCAGCCGCAGGCATACTACCCGCTGCGTATGGTTGGTACCCCGAAAAAATTACTAAAGAGTTGGATGCCATTGTATTAGGTATGCATGCCAAGGCCGATAACCCCGAACTACTGGCGGCGCAGGCATTGGGTATTCCCATATACTCCTTTCCTGAATATGTGTATGAGGTAAGCAAAAACAAAAAACGTGTCGTAATAGCGGGCAGCCACGGCAAGACCACCATTACCAGTATGGTGATGCACATACTGAAAAAACAAAATATAGACTTCGACTATCTGGTTGGTGCAAAAGTGGCAGGGTTTGAGCAGTCAGTACGATTGAGCTATGCGCCCATTATTGTATTAGAGGGCGATGAATACCCTGCATCGGTAATAGAGAAAAGGCCGAAGATATTTTTCTATCATCCGCATATCAGCGTACTCAGTGGTATAGCTTGGGACCATATCAATGTGTTTCCTACCTACGATATTTACCGCAACCAGTTTGAGCAATACTTAGAGGGTTTGGATAATGGCACACCTGTGTACTACAACAATGAAGACACAGAAGTGCAACGTGTGATAGACAATAGTGCCAACCATTTAGACACTGAGCCATATAATATGCCTGCCTTCCATTACGAAGATGGTATAGCTGTGTTGGATACAGAGTATGGTCCAGTGCCTGTATCTGTCTTCGGGCGGCACAACCTGCTGAATATGCAAGCAGCTATTGCAGTGTGTGTAGAGTTGGGTGTGAGCAAAGAGGATTGTTACAAAGCCATTGCCGACTTCAGCGGTGCGGCACGCAGGTTGGAAAAACTATTCCAAAACGATACCCTGGTTGCCTACCGCGATTTTGCACATGCGCCATCGAAACTGAAAGCCACGCTCGATGCCGTACGTGAAGGCTACCCTACACACAAGCTGATAGCATGTTTTGAACTGCATACCTACAGCAGCCTCAATGCACAGTTCCTTAGCGAGTATGCGCATAGTATAGATTCGGCAGATGATGCGGTGGTGTACTTCAGCCACCACGCACTGCAACTAAAAGGCTTGCCATTACTTGATACTGCAACCGTAAAGCAATATTTTGAAAGGGAAGACCTTGCGGTTATTGACAATAAAGAAGCATTGCAGCAACATATCACCTCGCTACTCAACCAAAGCAACCAACCTACCTGTCTTTTATTGATGAGTTCCGGCACTTTTGATGGAATTGACTGGAATGGTGTATGTTCGCAGCAAAATTGATACCTGCAGGATGGCACAGCTTAGCTTAAAAAGACCAATAATATTTTTCGATCTGGAAACCACCGGCACAGAACATGGTAAAGACAGGATTATAGAACTGGCGCTGATAAAACTGAATACTGACAGTACAAGGGCTAAGTATGTTAAACGTGTAAATCCTGGCATACCTATACCACCAGAATCTACCGCTATACATGGTATAAAAGATGAAGATGTAAAAGATGCGCCTGCCTTCAAGCAGATAGCACACGATTTATATAACTGGATGAAGGGTTGCGACTTGGGTGGTTACAATTCCAACAAGTTTGATATACCTATGCTGGCAGAAGAGTTTTTGCGCGCTGGTATTCATGTTGACTTTACGGAGCGCAATATGATAGATGCCCAGCAGATATTTTTTAAAATGGAAGCACGTACACTGGCGGCAGCATACCAGTTTTATTGCGGCAAGCAATTGGAAAATGCGCATAGTGCTGAGGCCGACGTAGAAGCTACAATAGAGGTCTTGGAATCGCAACTGGACAGGTACACACAATTGGGTACGGATGTAAAACAACTGCATGATTTCAGCAATGCAGAGCCGATGGTAGACTATGCCCGCCGTATGGTGATGAAAGATGGTGAGCCGATATTCAACTTCGGGAAGTATAAAGGGCAGAAAGTGGAAGAGGTCTTCAAACGAGAACCACAGTATTATGACTGGATGATGCAGGCTGATTTTCCACTGCATACCAAACAAAAAATATCAGAGATATTGAATAACATGAAACTACGTAAGCCCAAAGCCTAAACTTTAGTGATTTATTTAACACATAGCTAGTCATTATTTCTTATTTTAGCCCCTTTAATTTTAGCCCAAAGACTTGGACAAACTCGTTATCATACCAACCTACAACGAAAAGGAGAATATTGAACGTATCATCCTGAAGGTGCTTTCCTTGCCCGGCAGTTTTCATATACTGATAGTAGATGATGGTTCGCCCGATGGTACGGCAGCTATAGTTAAAAGTTTGCAGCAAAACTACACAGAGCAAGTACACTTGCTGGAGCGTAGCGGCAAGTTGGGTTTGGGTACTGCGTACATTGCAGGTTTTAAATGGGCGCTTGAAAGGGGGTACCAGTATATTTTTGAGATGGATGCTGACTTCTCTCACAACCCTGAAGACCTGATACGTTTGCATCATGCTTGCAGCAACGGGGCAGATGTTGCGGTTGGCTCTCGTTATGTACCCGGTGGTAAAGTTGTCAACTGGCCGTGGGACAGAATATTTATTTCAAAAGGCGGTGCACTCTATACAAGGCTTATCACCTTTATGCCTGTTAAAGATCCTACAGCGGGTTTTGTATGCTACCGCTCCAAAGTATTGCAAACTATACCCTTAGATAAAGTGCAGTTTGTAGGCTACGCCTTTCAGATAGAAATGAAATACCGTGCTTGGAAGCTAGGCTTTAAGATAGAAGAAGTTCCCATCACATTCATCGACCGAACGGAAGGACAATCGAAGATGAGCAAGGGCATTGTACAGGAAGCCATGTATGGTGTTTGGAAGATGCGTAAGGGGGATTAATAATTATCTCTTTTTTGTTTAGTAGTTCCCCATTCTATTACTAAATCTGTATGTTGTCTCAGCCATTGTACTGCATAAGGCCCTTCGGCAAACAATACATCCAGCATGCTTAGGTTTGGTAAAAAACCATTACGTTCTGCAAATACTTGCTGATAAGGCTCCGTACCCTGAAGTGAATGTTTTTCTGAGCCCGGTTTCATTACACGGCGAAGGTCTGTAACGTCTGTATATTCTTTTTGATAATCATCAGTATAAGTGATTGTAAAATCAAAGCGTAACTCTTTCTGCAACCATTTGATAGATGCAAGATTGAAATCAATCAACAAATCGAAATTTTGTGAATAAAGGTTTTGAAGAACCGGTTCATAATGTTCGAAATAAGGAGTACGCTTATATACCGAAACCAAAGTACGCCAATGTTGTGTTTGCCAGCGTTGTTTGTTATCAATACGCACTTGTTGCATGGCAGTGCGTTGCTCCCTTCCATGCAATAGTGGTATACTCAATTGTATTCCGCCATTTGAACCATTGATGAAATACTTATTTCTATAGGTCATTTTTTCAAAATGCTCTGTACCGTCTAATGCCAATGTCGCCGCATTTTGTATATGTGCCCACCAGTAAATATTCGGAAATGGTATGTATGAACTGACAATAGTATTACTCATTATGCAACTTCCTTATTTACGATGCTGTATTTTCGCTTATTATTCACAACCCGAAAAGACAATTATTATAGTTTTGCAAAAAAAGCGAAAAATGCGCAGATGGTTGTGTTTTATCCTGTTGATATGCTGTATGGCTAAAGGCAGCAAAGCAATTGAAGCTGTAGTAGCATATAAGATATTTTACAGCTATCAGGATAAAGTATATACACCATATATAGAGCTTTATTGGCAGGTAGCCAGCAATACACTAACCTATAACTCGCCCGATAGCAATAATTATCAGGCAAAAATCAAAACATATATTTCTATTACAGATAGTGCAGGCAATGTCGTAAAAACAGATGCATACATATTGCAAACACAGCCGGCACACACTAAAGAGGCAGCCTTCTTGCAAAAAATCATTGAAGTGCAGCGGTATGTTATTCCTACTGGCAAACTCTATTTCAGCCTTCAGCTTGAAGACATTTTCAACCCGAAAAACAAATTTAATCATGCTGATTCTGCAGTTGTATTACCGGTTACACAACAGCCTGCTTATACATCGCTACAACTACTAGACACTACATATAGCAGTAGTGTGCAGGATATGTTTGCTAAAAACGGTAACATCCAAATACCTTTATGTGCTGATTTTTTGGATAATAGCAGACACTACATTACTTATTATACAGAATTGATGGTTCCGCCTGCATCGGGGTATCTGAAACATAAGTTCAAGCAACAGGTTTTCATTTCTAAAAAACCACAGGAGAGTGTTATTTACTGGTTGCAACAAACAGACAGCATACAAACGGAAGAAATAACCCCCTTATATGGGAGATTGAATATAGAACGATTGCCATCTGGTAATTACTACCTGAATATTGCATTGACTGATAACGGTAAAAAGATTGCATATAATAGCTTGTTCTTTCAGCGCATAAATACAAAACCTAAGATAGATACAGCAGGCATTGCGAGTTCTGATACTATTACAACACAGATGCAGGTACTTGACCTCAGCACTACTTTTGTATCCAAATACACATTGCCGCAACTGAAAGCTATATTAAAGATGCTTAAACCCATATGTAACGAGATTGAATTAGTATCTGTTAATAACTTCGTTGCACGACCTGATGAGACTTATATCAAGTATTTCATCTACAACTTCTGGAAACAAAGAAGCCCGCTTAATCCCAAAGCCGAGTGGGAGAAATATGTAGCAATAATTAAAGAAGTAAACAGGATGTTTGGTGTATCGGGTATTGCAGGGTATGAAACAGAGCGCGGCGTTATTTACCTGAAATATGGAAAACCTGATGAAATGGTAAGCGTATCGAACGAGCAGGGGACAGAGCCTTATGAAATATGGACTTACAATACCCTGCCACACCAAAGTACCGGTGGCATGTTGCTGTTTTACAGGCCCGGCTTTATGACAGGCGACTACAGGGTGCTGCATTCCAACATAAGAGGAGAAATGCGCAACCCTGATTGGAGAGCAATATTATATAAAACAGGACGTGCAAATAACAACGTCGGCTCGCGGGCTGAGCAGTATTTTCCAGGAAACAAATAGTGTAACTTTGCACTATGCTTTTGCATTTTTATAAATACCAGGGAACAGGTAACGATTTTATATTGCTTGATAATAGGGATAATACTATATCACTATCCTTACAGCAGATTGCTTTTTTATGCGATAGAAAATTCGGTATAGGGGCTGATGGGTTGATGCTGCTTGAAAAAGCTGATGGATACGACTTCAAAATGGTATATTATAATGCTGACGGGAATGAAAGCACCATGTGCGGCAATGGCGGCAGGTGCATTACTGCATTTGCTAATAAACTGGAGCTAGTTCAAAACAAAGCCAACTTTTTAGCAATAGATGGCCCACATCAGGCAAGTATTAATGCTGACGATATAGTAAGTCTGCATATGCAAGATGTAAGCGGAATAATAACGGGGCAAGGATATGTGGAAATGAACACAGGTTCGCCACACTATGTACAGTTTGTTGATGATGTAGCAAGTATTGATGTATTCCTTGATGGGCGGACAATACGCAATGAAGCACGTTACCAACCTAAAGGTATTAATGTAAACTTCGTACAGCAGGTTTCAGATGGTATATATGTGCGTACATACGAGCGTGGAGTGGAAGATGAAACTCTTAGTTGTGGTACAGGAGTAACGGCTTCTGCTATTGCAATAAATATCACCCAGCCAGATGGTGAGTATAGTGTAAACATTGAAACCCCCGGGGGTTTATTGAACGTGAAGTATAAAAAAATCGGGAATAGCGCTAATAATGTTGTACTGACTGGTAATGCTGTATTCGTTTTTGAAGGCACAATAGACATAGCCTAGTTCAATAAAATTCAAACGCCCCGCATGCGGGGCGTCCTTGTAAAAATTATTTAAGTATAATTATACTTCTCTATTAGGGTCAAAAGCTTCTAGTTCGTTAGCAACTGCTGTAAGGAAGCTGGCACCCAGTGAGCCGTCAACAATACGATGGTCGTAGCTGAGCGAGAGATACATCATGTGGCGAATAGCTATTACATCACCTTGCTCAGTTTCCAACACCATAGGGCGTTTTTTGATGCTGCCTACAGCTAGTATAGCTACTTGTGGTTGGTTGATTATGGGTGTACCCATCAGACTGCCAAACGTACCCACATTGGTAAGCGTAAATGTACCGCCCTGTGTATCATCTGCTTTCAGTTTATTGTTACGCGCGGCGTTAGCCATGCCATTTACATCTTTGGTAATGCCAAGCAGATTTTTAGTATCCGAATTTTTGATAACAGGTACTATCAAATTGCCACTTGGTAATGCTGTTGCCATACCAATGTTGATGTCTTTCTTCACAATGATTTTATCACCATCCACACTGCTGTTTATCATCGGGTATTTGCGTATGCAATTCACGATAGCCTCAATGAATATCGGTGTGAACGTAATTTTCTCACCATATTTCTTTTCAAAAGAACTTTTCACCTTATTGCGCCAGTTGACGATATTGGTAACATCGCACTCTGTAAAGCTGGTAACGTGCGGAGACGTAGCCTTGCTACGAACCATATGGTCAGCTATCAGCTTACGCATACGGTCCATTTCTATAATCTCTACATTATTACCATAGCTGGCAGCAGGTGCGGGTTGTGGTGCAACTACTGGTGTACTGGCAACAGCAGGTGTCGGTTGTGCAACAGGCTCTGCCACTACAGTTGCAGCAACTTGTGGTGCAGGTGCAGCTACAGGGGCACCATTACCCCTATTGGCAACATAATTCAAAATATCTTTCTTGGTAACACGCCCTTCGGCACCGGTACCTGGGATAGCTTCCAGCTCTGCCATGCCGATACCCTCTTTTGCTGCTATGTTTAATACTAGCGGGGAGTAAAAGCGTGCACCATCTCCATTGCTAACAAGAGGTGCTGCAGCCATTACAGGTTGCGGTGCAGGTGCTACAGGTTGTGGTGCAGGAGTAGGCGCAGGTGCAGCAACAGGCGCAGCCGGCTGTGGAGCAGGTGCTGCTGCACTTGAGCCAACAGTATCTATACGTGCTATAACTGTACCGACGGGTACAACATCATTTTCTTTAAATAAGATTTCTGTAATAGTGCCCGCAGCAGTTGATGGTACTTCACTATCCACCTTATCTGTAGCGATTTCCAAAACCGTTTCGTCCATCTTAACGGTATCACCCAGCTTTTTGTGCCATTTCAGCACGGTAGCTTCCATGATACTCTCCCCCATCTTAGGCATTACAAGATCAACAACTGCCATAAATAGCTCTTAGTTATAATTTGTTAGCAATAACGCGGTACAAAAATAATCAAATGAAGCTCAAAAGTATAAATTACCCTCAACAGTAGGCAGATATTGTTATTTTATCTTTTTTTACACGGTATATGCCGATACGGCACGGGCAGGTATGTTGTTTAATTCATTACAGTTTTTGGTGTTTTTTATGGTTGTAACCTTATGGTTTTACAGCCTGCATACGCAAAAAAGCCGCAACCAACTGCTGTTAATAGCCAGCTGTTATTTTTATATGTCTTTCGTACCAGAGTATATACTGATACTGGGATGTACAATTATCATAGATTATCTGGCAGGCTTACAGATTGCAAGAACTTTTGGGAGCAACAGAAAAGGATGGTTAATACTAAGTATTATTGCCAATGTAGGTATATTGGCATATTACAAATATGCCAACTTCATTATTGATAACCTGAACGGGGTATTGGGTACTTTTTCTACAGGCAATCATTTCGATGCATTGGATATAATATTGCCTGTTGGCTTATCGTTCCATACTTTTCAGGCAATGAGCTACACCATAGAGGTATACCGTGGCAATCAACCACCCGAACGAAACTTTTCAACGTATGCACTGTATGTCATGTTTTACCCCCAGTTGGTAGCTGGCCCAATAGAAAGACCTCAAAATATATTACCGCAGCTACACGAATACCGTGCATACGATTGGAATAATGTAAAAGAAGGATTGGCAAGGATGCTTTGGGGATTCTTTAAAAAAGTGGTGATTGCAGACAGGCTGGCAATGGTTGTAGATTATTGTTTTGACAACCACAATTCAGCATCGTGGCATGTATTGGCTGTTGGTGCTGTGTTTTATTCATTCCAGATTTATTGTGATTTTTCAGGCTATTGCGATATTGGTATAGGTGCTGCCAAAGTGATGAATATTAAACTGATGGAGAACTTTGCACAACCCTATACATCAGCAAATATTATCACCTTCTGGCAACGATGGCATATTTCACTGTCAAGTTGGTTTAGGGATTATGTGTATATACCACTTGGTGGCAACCGTAGAGGTGCATTGCGCAGACGTATCAATGTGTTTATAGTTTTTCTGCTAAGTGGGTTATGGCATGGTGCTAACTGGACGTTTGTACTATGGGGTGGGCTACATGGTTTGTTGGTTACTGTTTTCGGCGGGAATAGCGAAAAATCGAATAAAGGTTTAATAGTTATCAAAGCCATCATCACATTTATATCAGTTACTATTCTATGGGTATTCTTTAGGGCAAGTGATATTACACAAGCGATTGATTATTTGCTGGGTCTGCTCCAACTACAATCGGGCAGTAGTGCTATGGGTATGAATATAACAGAGCTACTAATATCAGTATGCCTCGTAATAATTATGATGCTGGTTGAGTACCGAAGAAAAAACTACCTGATAGAAAGCAACAAGGCATTTTACTGGTATGTAGCAGGTATGGTAACATTGTGTTATTGGTTAGGTGTATTCGGCGAAAATCAATTTATATACTTTCAATTCTGATGATATGAAGAAGTGGATAAGGTATATATTGATAGTGTTCGGGTTGATAGTTTTATGCCTGTCAACATCAACAAACACAATGCAGAAGATATCTGACGCGCGCAATGATAACGATGCATGGTGGGGTTCACATTTTCCGTACGAGGGTGATTTGGTTGGGATGTCTTACCTGTATTTTGAAAAAAGTTTCCATAAGCCTAAAGAAAAGATTTATGCTAAAGCTGATTGTAACAAAGACAGCATCAATCTGGTGATTTGGGGCGATAGCTACACGCAGTATATGAGCGATAGCAGCTTTTGTGCTGCAGGCTACCAGTATGGGCGCAGGTATTTCAGCACAATGAAGTGTAAGATTGACAGCACAAAAAGAAACATACTGATAATAGAAATAACTGAACGGGGAGTGCGCGGATACTTTAACAATACAGATATGTTCAATCATGTTGAATGTTCGGCAGGTAAGGTGGTTACCGATTGTACGATATCGCCAACTATACGATATGCTGCCTTCAAGCTGCCATCGATAAACCGCTTTTTCAATAAACACATCAACCAAAATCTGGAATACAATCTGTTCAATTACAATTTTATGTACCCATTCAGGGGCAGTAAAGCATGGATTAATTATAAATTATTCCATCGTGCATCCGGCAATGTAGCAATTTCAGATAATGGCGACAGGCTTTTTCTGAAAGAAACAATACAGCATAAAGGGTTTACAGGCTATGGTACAACGGTATCTGAAGAAGAAGTGAATAATATAGTGAGTGTACTCAATGATATTAATAACCACTATAAACAAGCCGGCTTTGATGCAGTGTATTTATCCATCATACCCAATGCTGTAACTATATATCAACCAGAGGGTTACAATATGCTCATACCACGCATACAAATGCATCCTGCATTGCAGATGAAGTGTTTAGATGTGTATTCCATATACAAAAAAAGTCCTGAAGGAATGTATTGGCGTGGCGATACTCACTGGAGTAGTGAAGGTGCGAATGTATGGTTGAAACTTGTGAATAGTACTATAATGCGTCCCTGAAGTCTCGCCTGCGCACCAGTTTCAGGTCTTGCAGCACGGTAGCTTTTACTTGCAGTGTAAAGAAGTAGCTCTTGCGTTGGCCGAAAGGAATAGTGCTGATACGCATCTCCCAACAATGCATATCGCGATAAATATCTATAGATGTAAGCTGCAACTGTTTGGCAGTAAAATCGTACCCTGTGCGTACACCAACTTTCCATCTTGATGTTATGTTTACATCGCCATCTACCCCTATAAAATGTTGAGAGACTTTGAGTGTATCTTTTTTACGTTCCACAATTTGCTCTTTGCTGATACCCAGCGTGTAAGAGAAGTTGACATTAAATGGTATATTGAAATCAGCATAGTC
This sequence comes from uncultured Chitinophagaceae bacterium, assembly GCA_937919945.1. Taxonomy (GTDB): domain Bacteria; phylum Bacteroidota; class Bacteroidia; order Chitinophagales; family Chitinophagaceae; genus Polluticoccus. Next base: position 34,130 of record CALESY010000059.1, read on the forward strand.
ATCGTACCTGCCATACAGCATGGTACGCCTTACATCATCGGTCTGCTTGCTTTTATCTTTTGGTTTCCCGCTAAAGCCGCCAGCCAAACTGATGTTAGCATTTTGAAAACGGGCTATGCCCCCGCCACCATTCCACATAACGGTATTAATGCGCCTGCCTAAATCATAATCAAACCTGTATGGGTCGAAAGCAGCATTGGCAGTCAGGTTCAGTACATTGAAGAACATGGTAGCAAAGGTGACACCAATACCACTGAAGTTGAAAGAATCTGCAGCAATGTCATAAGAACTCCCGATTCTGAAATTATCAATCAGGCGTATGTTTTTGAAGCCTGTACTATCTTTTGATGTACGAAGTTTCATTTGCAGGTTGTTATCTATACTGAAGTTTACAGCACTGCGTATCCTTCCAAACTGGCCTTGCCCCGGTGAGCCGGGGATATTGCCATCATATATAGACTGAAATACAGGTTGGCTGGTGGCATCGAGTCTTGTACGGTAACCATAATTAAAAGGCGCTGCAGCATAATCGGGCAAATAGCCGATACCTACACTGGGTGTCAGTACATGCCTGATGCCTGCTACCTTTCCTTTTTTAAACATCTTCATGCCATAGATGCGGGTATTAAAATCCACACCTGCATTGAAATCGCGAGATGCAAAAAAACCGCGGTTCATTATCGTATCGAGCCTGTCGGTAGTAGTGTTATAATATCGGTACATCTGCCTTGTCAGCCAATATTCATTGTATCCAAGCGTAAAGTTCATGTTAATGAACCGCATGATATTGTAGGAAGCCCTGATAGGCACAGAATGCTTCATGCCGTTTTGCATATCGTTGAAAGACAGCCTGTTGATACTGAAGTTAGAATCAATAAAATTGAGTTTATTAATAGCTCCGAATGTGTAGTCAATACTTATTTTGTCATACCATCTGCCACCGATTCTTTTTTTGTTTTGAAACGGGTTGATGTTGGGGACAAAGAATGCTATTTCAGGTAAATAAACATCTACAACCCTTGTTTGTGTATTTTGTGTATGCCTTGCACTGACGGTAAGGGTATAAGGTTTATTCTGCCATTGTTTGGTATATGCAATGTTTGATGTGTACTGGTTTTGCAGTATTTGGTTAGTGTTAAAAGTATTATTGCTGTTGTATGTAGAAGTACCAACCTCAACTGTAGCATTAAAACCTACGCCCGGGCGAGATTTCGGATCGCTGGCGTGCGCCCACTGTACCAAAAAATCTTTAGTTACAGATGAGTTGGTTTCATAAGCCTCACCTATCTTATTATATGCGTAGCTGAATCGCAACCTGCCATTGTACCGATACCTGTTGATGTAGTTTGAGTGCAGATTGGCAGCCCAGCTACCCTTAGTATAGAAATTAGCTTCGGCAAGCAGGTCTGCTTTGTCACTCAAATTGAAGTAGTAACCGCCATTTAGCAAGCCAATGCCTCGCTGCTCCTCTATCGTATAAGTGGGTATTTTAAAGCCCGAACGCTGCCCTTGTGTGATGGGGAATAGCCCGAAAGGCAAAAACAAAGGTGTGGGCACATCTTCAATATGAATATTGGCTGGACCCGATGCTACCACTCTATTGGGTATCAGCTTTATTTTTTGCGCATTGATGCCAAAGTGTGGTTTCTCTAACGCGCACGTAGTATATACACTGTGATAGCCATATATGCTTTGGTCGGGGTTGCGTTTTACCTGTTCGCTGATCACAAAACCCTCACCGTACTGAGAGCGGACATTGCGCACGATGGCACGTTTGCTCTTGAAGTTGTACTGCATCGAGTCGTAGGTAAATTTCTCTTGACCCTGCATAAAGGTAGGCCTGCTTTTAGCTCTCATGGCGCTGTCTTCGGGCAACGATGCTGTTACGATATTATCTGCCTGCCTATAACTTACCTGATGCGCCTCCAATTGCATCTCTTCATATTTTACTTTGGCATTTCCGTACAGTTCAAAGATATTAGCCTGCATATTTAATACTGCAGAATCTGAAGCATCTGCAGTAACAATAGATGGCAAAGCATCAGGTGAAATACGGATACCCAGAGAGTCTTCCAGGCTGTTTTTTGCTAGGCTATTAGCTCTGTTGTTGACTGTATCTTGCTTTACTAAACTATCTACACGTATTGTATCTGTAATAGTGCGAGTACTATCAGGTGCACTAACAGGTGGCTTTGTTCGTTGTGCGTTTGCTGCATTTGTTAAAACAAACACAAAAAACACAACCGTAAGAATACTTAAACGGTGGCAGCTTGGGAAATTTGGAATAATTTTACCGCGCAGGCTCATGAACGGGTGCAAAAATAGTTAATTGCTTTGGTACGTTCATGAATTTGTATATTTAACCCATTAGTCAGCACATACAACATGCGCAACAGGTTACTCAGTTTTATACTACTCATATTATTTATACCAAGTGTTGCTTCGGCTAACGCTAATAAGATAACAAAAATTGTGCTGGATGCCGGGCATGGTGGTAAAGATGCTGGCGCTAAAGGCCAGTTTTCGCTGGAAAAAGAACTGACATTGGCCATTGTGAAACGCCTTGGCAAGATGATAAATGATAGTATGCATGGTGTACAGGTTATATATACACGTACTGTTGACGAATACCCTACATTGCCCGAAAGGCATCGTATAGCTAATGAAGCTAAAGGTGATTTATTCATTTCAGTTCATATCAACTCTTCTGCCATGAAGAAACATAAAGAGTTGGTAGGGTACAGAACAGTGAAAAAAGGAAAGAAAAAGCTGAAACAACCCATATATAAAATAACCTATAATAATACCACTACAGCATCCGGTACTGAAAGTTACGTGTTGGGGTTACACCGTAATTCGCAGAAAGAAAATGCAATAGGTGAATACGAGGAAAATGTAGCGGAAGAACCTGGTATGCTGAATGAAAACGACCCTATGACTGCTATAATTGTAGCACAGTATGCACAAGCCTTCCTGACGCGTAGTGTATTGATTGGTACTAAAATTCAACAACAGTTTGAATGGCAGGGAAGAAACAGCAGAGGTGTCATGCAAAAAGGGTTGGAAGTACTGGCCGGTAGTGCTATGCCTGGTGTTTTGGTAGAATGTGGCTATATCAACAATCCTGATGAAGAGGTGTATATGAATTCTGAGCACGGGCAGTACGAAATAGCCCTTGCCATATACAGGGGTATCAAGGCTTATAAATACGAGGTAGAAGCCCAATAATTTAATTTTCTGTTTATACGATTTTTGCCGACAAATCACCCGTATTACTTGCCTGTATTGCTTTTTAACAGCTTTTTTGCAATTCTGTTGCTTTTTAGGATTGTTTCATTTATCTTTAAGCTTCGATAAAATTGATGAGCTAATGAAAGCCCGTTTAAAGACTATTGTATTTTCAGCATTATTCGCTATTGCAGCTTTTGTGTCTGTAACCTATACTTCTTGTAACTCCGACAAATGCAAAGCCATCGTTTGTGCGTATGGCGGTGTTTGTAAAGATGGTGCATGTATATGCGCCGCCGGTTATGAGGGTACACAGTGCGAAATCGTATCTCGTGAAAAATATAAGGGTGTTTGGCAGGTGTTTGAAAAAGGTACATATACAGAAACAAATCAATATCAGTTAACTATTGATTATGGAACTGATATGACAAGAATGGTTATCAAAGGTTTGTACAATAACATCAACGAAGGTGTTAATATGCGCATCAACGGCGATGAAATAACTATACCATTACAAACAGTACAAGGCTTCGAAATTCAAGGTACCGGTAAATTGAAATATGAATCTTTCTATGGTAAGCACGGAGAGTTGACAGTACGTTATACTATCAAAGATTTATCAAGTGGCATGACAGATGATTTCGGTGTAAACATAGGCGAAGCGTCTAAGTGGACTAAGTAATCACTAATAATATTTTACTTACAAAGGGCTGCATTGCAGCCCTTTTCTTATTTGTACGCCTTATGCAGCAGTAGTAAATCTGCTAATGCTATGGCTGCTGCTGCCTCTGCTACTACGGGTACACGTAATGCAATACATAAGTCGTGCCTGCCTTTTACAGTAAATGTTTCTATCTGTTCTGTTTTATTATTCCAGGTTTGCTGTGCTTTAGGGGTGCTGCTGGTGGGCTTTACAGCTATACGGAATGTCAGTTCGTTACCATTGGTGATACCACCGTTGATGCCTCCTGCATGATTGGTTTGTGTTGTGCCTTTTGCATCTGTAAATGTGTCGTTATGTTCACTGCCCCTCATCTTTGTACCTGCAAAGCCAGTCCCGAATTCAATGCCCTTAATGGCAGGTATAGAAAAAATAAGATGACTGATAACAGATTCTGCAGAGTCGAAAAACGGTTCGCCGAGCCCAGCAGGCAAGCCTTTTACATTACAACTAACTATACCCCCAATGCTATCCTGTTCTTCTATAGCTTTTATTATAGCTGCTTCTATATCTTTATTGCCACCGGCTTCTGTTAAACTTGCTTCGATGCTGATGCCGGTTAATATCTTTTTTGCTACTACACCAGCTGCTACAAGGCAAAGCGTAAGCCTGCCCGATGAGTGCCCACCACCACGATAATCGTTAAAGCCATTGAATTTGTGATGCAATACAAAGTCTGCATGGCCGGGGCGTGGTATATCTCGCAATGCTTCGTAGTCAGTAGAGCGTGTATTGTTGTTCCTGAATACGATAGTTATAGGTGCCCCTGTAGTAGTGTCGTTAAATACACCACTTAGTATTTCAGGCATATCGTCCTCTTTGCGTGGTGTGGTGCCTCTTGCACCTGCCTTGCGGCGTTCTATGTCTTTATTGAAATCATCAGCTGTCAGCGCAATACCGGGAGGGCAACCGTCAATAGTTATGCCCACCACATGCCCGTGCGATTCGCCGAAAATATGTACCCTGAATAAACGCCCGATACTATTCATACTTCAAATTACATTTTACACCCAATGCTGCCAAGTCTTTAAAAAACGCAGGGTAAGATTTATTGACAGCTTCCGCATTTTTTATTACTACATCTCCATCTGCATACAAAGCTGCTATAGCTGCTGCCATAGCAATACGGTGATCGTTATAGCTATCAACCGTGCAGCCTCTAAATTGTTGTATACCCGTTATAGTTAAGGTATTTTCTTCAATAGTAGAATCAATACCCAATTGAGCAAGCAGGGCTGTTGTACTTATTGCACGATTACTTTCTTTATGTATTAAACGTTTAATACCATGTATTTTACTTTGCCCTTTACAAGTACCTGCATATACTGCCAGTATGGGAATAACATCAGGGCAGTCTTTCGCATCAAAGTCAAAGGCTTCTCTGGCAGGGCTTACAACTTGCAATACGGCTTTATCTGCCTGTAGCGTATTGTAGTTCAGGTTTTGTATATCAATCTTGCTGTTTGTAATAGTGCTTGCTACTACAAAATTAGCGGCAGCACTCATGTCTGCTTCAATATTCATCTCAACCGTATCGTGTAGTGCAGCCTGTGGTATAATGGTAAACTGTTTATAATCATCATGCTCCACACGTTTGCCGAATTGTTGCAATACGGCTAAAGTTAAGTCTATATAGGGTTTGCTGTTCAGGTTATTGACTGTTATTGTAACCCGTTCTTTTGTTGCAAAAGCATAGGCGAACAATATACCTGATAAGAATTGTGAACTCAACGATCCATCTATACTGATGTTGGCAGGGTGCATTGGCCCTTTGATGGTGATAGGCAATAATCCGTTGTTACTGTTGATGCTTACACCAACTTGTGGCAGTAGTGTATTGAAAACATCCATTGGTCGTTTTAGCAAGCTTCCCTCACCGGTTATAGTAATCTCCTTGTGGTATAATGATGCGATAGGTATAAAAAGTCTGGCAGACAATCCACTTTCCTTACAATTAACAATATCTGCAATAGGGTTGATACCATGCGATGTAACTTCTATGCTATGGACTGTTTGTACAACATGCGCACCCAATTGTTTCACAATATGCAACGCAGCTTTATCATCATCCGACTGTCCGGGATTGTTGATGATGGTTTTGCCCGTATGTAGCAAAGCGGCAGCACAAGCACGCTGCATCATGCTTTTAGACGCAGGTGGTATAATACTACCCGCAGGTATGCTTTTGCTAACTATTGCCTGCATCTGAAAAATGATCGAGTGCTGTTTTGATGGTTTCAAATGGCAGGGGCTTTATCAACGCGCTGCCAATACTGCTCAATACCACATAGTCTATCGTGTTGTTATTACGCTTTTTATCCATCACCAATATATCCATCAGTTGCTCCGTATGTAGTTTTAGTGATGTAGGTAGTTTGTATTGCTGCAGTACTATGCTCAGCTGTTTGCGTATATCGCTACTCAGCCCACATTCCTTTTCAGAAATGCTGCAAGCCACCAGCATACCCAATGATATGGCCTGTCCGTGTGGCAGATTGTATAATGTTTCAATAGCATGGCCTGCCGTATGCCCGAAGTTCAGCAGCTTGCGTACGTTGTTTTCTGTTTCGTCTTCTGTGACCGTTTTGTTCTTCCAGTTTACACAACGTTGTATCAATTCGTTCAACGCTGCACTATCGTCTTTGTAAAAATTGATGATGCGTGTTGCCAGTTCTGCAAACAAAGGTGCATCAAATATGCAGGCGTATTTAATGATTTCAGCAAAACCGTTGCTCCACTCCATATCGGGTAGTGTATGCAACAATGCAGTATCGTACAAAATAAAAGAGGGCTGCCTGATGGTGCCAAGCATATTTTTGTGCAGCCCGAAGTTGACACCGTTCTTACCACCCACAGCAGCATCTACCATAGCCAGCAAGGTAGTAGGCACAAAGCTAAAAGGCACACCTCGCATATAGATGCTGGCAGCATACCCGGCAATATCCGTTACGATACCCCCACCAAAACCTATGATGGTGGTTTTCTTATGTGCTTTAAACTCTAATAGTTGCTCGGTGATGGACTGGATGGTTTGTTGTGTTTTATGCTCCTCGCCAGCCGGTATGATAATAGTGCGGTATGAAGCAACAACGTGCTGATATAAAGTAGCTACATTGCTATCGGTAATAATAATGCTGCTGTCGGCAGGAGCTTTTTTCAATAGCTCTTTAATGCCTGCAAAGCAGTATTGTACCGTACCTGTAGGGAAACTGACACTGTATTCCATCTATGGTTCAAAAATAACCCTTATCAGCTTAAATAATACGCAGGTACGCAATATCTATGGTTGGCAGCAGTGTGTTAGGTGGCTTATTCGTACCTTTGCGCTTCGAAATGAGCAGGAACGGAAAAGTATTAGTGGCAATGAGCGGCGGTATAGACAGTACCGTTACGGCATTAATGCTTCATAACCAAGGGTATGAAGTAGTGGGTATTACCATGAAAACATGGGACTATGCCACATCGGGCGGCGGCAAGAAAGAAACGGGCTGTTGCAATCTCGATTCGTTTAACGATGCGAGGCAGGCGGCGGTTGACCATGGTTTTCCGCATTATGTGTTGGATATACGCGAAGAGTTTGGCGATTTTGTCATCAACAATTTTGTTGACGAATACCTGGCAGGGCGCACACCCAACCCCTGTGTGTTGTGTAATACGCACATCAAATGGTCGGCATTGTTGAAACGTGCCAATGCGTTGGATTGTGATTTCATTGCTACGGGGCACTACGTAAAAGTGCGCGAAGAAAACAGCCGCTTTGTACTGTCTAAAGCCAAAGACCTTACCAAAGACCAAAGTTATGTGCTGTGGGGCTTGGGGCAAGACTGCCTGAGCCGTAGCCTCTATCCGCTGGGCGATTACCTGAAAACCGAAGTACGCCAACTGGCTTTTGATATGGGTTATAAAGAGCTTTCTAAAAAAGCGGAGAGCTACGAGATATGTTTTGTACCCGATAACGATTATCGAGGCTTCCTGAAACGTAATGTGGAAGGATTGGAGCAGCGTGTGGATGGTGGCGATTTTGTACTGACCAATGGCAAAAAAGTAGGTAAGCATAAAGGTTATCCTTTCTATACTATAGGCCAACGCAAGGGGCTGGATATTGCATTGGGCAAGCCCATGTTTGTAACCCAAATCATCCCCGAAACAAACACCGTCGTATTGGGCGAGGCAGATGAACTGCAACAATCTGAAATGCTGGTAAGCGGGCTGAACTGGGTGAAGTATGATAGCATACAAGACGGCATGGAAGCCACTACCAAAATACGATACAAAGACCCCGGCTCACTGAGCCATATATACAACGAGGGCGATGGCATCCGCGTATCATTCGACCATGCTGTAAACAGCATAGCCCCCGGACAATCTGCCGTAGTGTATGATGGTGATGATGTGGTGTGTGGGGGCATCATCAGAAAAGGGTTTAATAATTTATTACAATAAGGTTTTAGTTGGTTTGGAAGATATTGCTACAAGAGAAAACACTTCAGACTCTTTATGGAAGCTAACTTTAAGAATGCACTTAATCTTCTAGTATCAAATAGAATTAGTCTATTAGAGGTTTCTATTAAATTAAAAGAAATGAAAACTGCAGGCGTAGAGCAAGATGAAGTGATTGAATACTTAAATTCAGTAAGAAATTCTTCAGGCAAGAATGAAAATGTGGATAATTGGGTTTTAGAAGTGCTTGACATAGTAACTGGATACTGTAATATCAAGTATAAGGTTTGGTAATATGGCTGTTCCGAATATTCCGCAGGGCATCCGGAACTAAATATCCAATCCGTTCTCCGAACTGCATTCATAGTACTTTGCATTTATTAGTGTTCTTCACTTAATTTAATGGTTTGACACTAATATCTGTAATACAATACTGGTGATGCTTTCGGCGAAATTCAAAATACGAGCGCTAAAAATTGGTACAACATAGGTACAATTTTTATGGCTTGATATGGTGCAGTATGAATTGGTAAGGTGTTATTTCTTTTCTGCAATAGTCGGTACAATTCCTGTCCTGATAGCAAAGGCTGCAAGTGCTGCCCTCGAATTCACTTTTAATTTTGCAAAAAGACTATCCCTGTAACTGTCAATTGTTCTATGGCTTACTTTCATAAGCTCTGCTATCTGTTTGTAATTTAGGTCGAGACAGGCGTAGCGTAAAAAATCAATTTCTTTGTCTGTCAGGTCAGTAATGATGCTTTTCTTTTGTAACGCTAGGTTTATGAATTGACTAGTAACTTCAGTGTGATACAATCCGGTTTCATACGACTGCGTAATGGCGGTGTATAATTCACTTGGGGAAGCTTCTTTAGGTAAGAAGCCGCTTGCGCCATCCCGAAATGTTCTGATAATGGCAAATTCGTTATAGTGAATAGACATCATAATAACCTTCATCTGCGGCCATGTTTCTTTTATACGTCTTAAAGTCTCGTATCCATCCATGCGCGGCATACTGATGTCTAACAGGCATACATCAGGCAGTTTGTTTGCTGATTCAATCTTCTCTAATAAATCCATCCCGTCTTCTGCTATAATATCAACTGCAATGTCTTTATAAGTATTCATGGTGAATACCAGCCCTTTGCGTATGTATGGTGAGTCATCCGCAATAGCAATACTGATTATCTTATTAGCTTTCATGCACAAAACCTGTGAGTTTACTGACTTCTTATATAGAGATGTATACAAAGCTAATACCCGCACTTTTATCATCAAGCCGTGTTTACACGTTGATTACATGCCGTGAAAACACGGTTTGATATTTATTTATCATTGTCAATAATTTATAGGGCTATGACTAAATCGGGATTCTTGCATAAAATAGCTCAGTACAGATTTGGGAATGAAATAAAAAAGTGCCTGACTGTAATAGCAGGCACTCAGAGTATTATACTACTATAGTTTATTCCTTTACTATTCTTGTAATGCTTATGATTTCATTATTAGTAGCAACTGATAATACATAAATTCCTGATGGCAATGCATTTAAATTTAAAACTTCTAAGTCGGTCTTAACATTAATTGTACTTACTACCCTACCAAAAACATCGACCAATCTCAGTGCCGTACCAACTATAGCCCCTTCAACAAATAACACATCGTTAGTAGGGTTTGGATAAATTTTCATGCTACTAGGTATTATGCCTTTGATGCCTGTATTTATCCTGATTCGCTTGCAGGCTTTGGCAGTTGCAGGATTAGCACATAAAAAATCAGGAGTCATTATTACACAAACACTGTCGTTATTGGCCAGTGTGGTAGTGCCCCAATTATCAGATGTTGCGCCAATTACGTTTTGATTATTAAGCTGCCACTGATATTTAGGAGATGCACCGCCATTTACATTCACGGCATTGAATCTTATCAGCAATCCCGGCCATGCAACGGTATCTGTGGCTGTAATATCTACCGTAGGTGTGGTGTATGGCAGCACTGTCATGGCTATACTATTACTGTTCACCGGTGTATTACAGGCTGCACCCGCGCCGGGTGTCAGCAGAAAGCTGATAACATCGCCCGTAGCTAATGTGCTGGTGGTATAAACAGTACCCATAGCACCACTGATAGGATTACCGTTTTTCAGCCATTGGTAGGATGGCGCTGTACCTGCATTAGTAATAACTGCACTGAATTGAGTTGATGCACCCACGCATACACTATCGTTGGGGCTTGCGAATACATTGACCGTTGGCCCTGCAAGCACGGTAACAAGGGTGGTAGCTGTACCTGAGCTACAGCCATTGAGTGTTGCAAACACATCGTATGTACCGCTATTGGCAGTTGTTGCAGGGTTTATTACGGGGTTTTGTGCTGTACTGGTAAAAGACGGGCCAGACCAGTCGTAAGACACACCGGGTGTAGTACTGTTAGCTGTCAGGTTGAGTATGCCATTATTACAGAGCGGCCCGTTATTACTTGCGGTTGGTGTTGCAGGTGTTTGCTTCACAAGAACAGTTACAGTGTCTTTTGCAGAACAAAACTGGTTTGTAGCAGTAACAATATAATCTCCACTATAAGTTGTTAAAGCACTCGTTCTTGATGGATTTTGTGCGGTACTAGTATAACCACCTGGGCCTGTCCAAGACCAGGTCATACCTGTCATACTACTAGTGGCTGCAAGATTAAGTGTATTGCCACTACATATTGGTGAATTGGATGTTGCAGTTGTAGTGGGGTACAGTGCCAATTTAATATCGTATTCTTCTACAAACGTATCAACAGGTGCAGTGGCAATAATACGCACCCGATAACCATTACCGGGTGTAACTGTAGTAGGCACTACCCAATTGTATTGCCCGTTTGTATTACCTGATATAGTTGCCAATGTAGTAGGGCTTGCAAAGCTGCCACTTCCGTTAGACATCTGTATAGTAAATATATTTGTGCTTCTGAAATTATGCGTTACCCTATATGGGATGCGTACTGTATCGCCAGGACACTTAGTAGTATCTCTGAATGGCTGTACAATATATACAGCAGTGTCTGCAGCAAATTGTACTAAACAAGCATCTCCCCAGCCTGAACCTGTAACAGCACTGGCGTATGCAGTTTGGTGCGCGCCAATAGTAGCTATGCCAGATGTACTTTTAGTGGTACTTGAAAAATATACCAAGCCTTTGGAAAAACATATTCCACCACCTGATGCCGCTATTACCGTTGAGCCATCTAAATCAGTACCGCCATAGTATGTACCATACATACGTGTGCCGCTAGATGTAAAAACGGTAAAAAACAAATCATTTATTCCTGCCAATGAAGTTTGATGACTGCTTAGTGTGGAGATAGCATTACTACTTGGAGTAAATCCAAAGACATATACTTTATTTTCAGGGCCTGCTGCTATACCGTGTATTTGGTCATTATTACCAGTACCACCGTAGTAAGTAGCCCATACGCGGTTGCCAGTTTTATTTAACTTGCCAATAAAACCATCTAAGTTTCCGCTACGGCTAGTTTGATGTGCACCTGTAGTTGCCACACCAGTTGTACTGGATGTTCCTCCGGCAACATATATATTTCCTACAGGGTCGCTACTGATGCTGGTAATCCTGTCTAAATCATTGCCACCATAATATGTACACCATTGCCTTTGACCTGCATAATTAAACTTAACAACATAAGAAATATAATTAATCCCAGCAGGCACGGTTGTCATAAACACACCAGATGTAGATAGCCCATTCGTTTGTGTTTCTCCGGCAGCAATAATGTACCCATTCGGGTCGCAAGTTAGAGCTAAGATGCTTTCACCAGTTACGCCATAGTATGTACCCCACTGACGAACACCTGCAGGGTTAAACTTAACTAAGAATGCTGCTGAAAGACCTGCAGCAAGTGAACTTTGGTATGAGCCGGATGTGGCAATACCAGTAGTGCTGCTTGTACCACCACCTATATAAACATTTTGAACAGCATCGCAAACAACAGAGAATGCCTCATCATTGCCTGTATTTCCATAATAAGTAGCCCACTGCCGCCCGCCAGCACTATTGAACTTTATCAATATAGCCTCTTTTGCAGCTCCAGTATAAGTGCTTTGATGACTGCCACTCGTTGCTAAACCACTACTAAGAGTAATACCGCATACATATACATTGCCGGTAGAATCACAAGCAACATCTACTAAGTCATCATCCAATGAACCGCCATAGTAAGTACCCCATTGGCGTACTCCTGCACTACTGAACTTGACCAAGAAGCCGTCTCTCTGTGTGCTAACAGTCGTCTGGAAAGCACCGCTTGTGGCAATATTTGAAGTGCTTTTGGTAACACCTACCATATAAGCATTACCAAAGCTATCAGCAGTACACTTTAACCCCACTTCATCATCAGAACCACCGTAGTATGTCCCCCATCGTAGCAATGGGTCAATTACAATTTTTTTTGTAGTGCCTGTATTAATATAGAAAGACACAATATTCCCATGCAGTTTATAGCTCGATACAATTACTTCTTTGTCAGCTGCATAATAACTATAGGGTGCATCTTCTGTAATTTTGCCATAGGGTGTCGTAGCTACCAATGCCCCGTTTACAAGTTTCAATGAGGTTGCACCGTTGTATTGTATTTGTATAGCAGCAGGGTTGCCACCGGGGTGAATTACAAAATCATACTTTACTCCTTTGTCATCATCAGTGGTATATAGTACCCAATCTATAAACGGGTAAATGTTTTTATATGTTATCCGTTTAAATGAATGCACCGTGACACCATCGGGTGTTTGGGGCAGATAATAATTTTCGTAGTAAGGTTGTATATCTTCGGTTATTACCTGTGCGTTTTTATTGGCACCAAGCAATGTTACATCTAACCTGTATAATTCAGCTTGCGGATTTTGATTTTTTTCTTGTGAGTTTATTTTAGGTACTGGCTTACACCATTGGTAATGCAACTCACCATTACCTATATACATCACTACATAACTACCAAGCAGCTTAAAGTCTATATCTTTGCGGTTCTTACCATATTGGTCGATTATTTGACCCTTGTTTTCAATGAATGAAAATCCTTTGTTTGAAACCTGTTTATCTGCATGAAATTCATTTTTTGCGAAAATGATGAATGGATAAAACATAATGTATGTTAAAATACATACACGCAAATGCAGTTTTTTATTCATGTTCAGGGAGTTTAATTACTAATTTAAGAACAAAATCGAATATATACAATATTTCAAATAAACAGGGCTACTCTTTAAGAGTAGCCCTGTTTAAGTATTTGTTAGCTATTTTAAGGTTAATTTCTGTGTATACAAACGTCCGTCAAGATATATTTTTACGAAATAAACTCCGTGAGCTAAGGCTGGCATAGATAACTTATTATCATTGTTAATACCACTACCCTTGCCATCGTATATTTTTGATAACAACTGCCCTTGTAGGTTTATTATTTCTATTTTCACATGCGTTTCGTTTGAAACTCCATTTTTAACTTTTAGCTGGATATACTCTGATGCAGGATTAGGATAAACATACACATCTCCTATTTTATCTGATGTAAAGCCCTTGATACCAGTTGATTTGTAATTGCCGCTTACAGAACAAAAATCTGTATTGTTCTGTGCATAAGTTGTTTGGCTTGTAGTGGTGGTATTTGTAGTGCCGTAGTTAAAAGTAGCATATGTTTTTGTTATTGGATTAAGTGCATGGTCAATGCCTTTAATATTTTCAGAATAAAAAACAGCACTTAATGAACAAGGCAATGGACCAGTTGTTCTCGCATCTGAACCGACACAAGAAACGTCTCTATAAAAATTAGAGAGGTCTCCTCGTACTTGTTTCAAATTTAGCCTATCGGGCAAAGAACCTGATGCGGCTTGCCATTTGGGAGCAACAAGTAGGACATCAAAATGGTTAGAGCCTTGCGGGTCAGGCCTGGCAGCAAAAGTGGGGTTCCATGCTATATTGCTGAGCCCACCACCAAGGTCTATATAGTTATTAGGCGCTGCAGGTGTTACTGATTTATTGCCTGTTCCTGTCTGGTTTCTATAGCTAATCCAATCATTAAATCTACTAGTTATTACACCCGTACCTGTATTG
>CALESY010000060.1 GCA_937919945.1 uncultured Chitinophagaceae bacterium
ACAAGACGAACACGTTATGTGTATTGCAAGAAAACAAAGGTACTTGCAGCACCAAACATGCTTTACTGAAAACACTGGCAGATGAAAATGGAATGCTTGATGTCAGGCTGGTGCTTGGGATATTTAAAATGAACGGTCAAAACACACCTGCTGTCTTAAAGACCTTAGCAAATTATCAACTAGATTACATCCCAGAAGCACACAACTACCTGAAGCATAACGATACCATTATAGATTGCACCACAACTAAAGAACTAGATTTTCTAACATACCTCTTGAACGAAACCGAAATCTCTCGGGAACAGATTACAGACTATAAAGTAGCATATCATAAAAACTATCTCAACACATGGCTACAAACTGAGAAAGTTCTATATACGTTAGATGAGATATGGAATATCAGAGAAGCTTGTATTGCGGCACTGAGCAAATGAATATAATATTACCTTAATACAACTGCTATATTAACCCTGAATTCCTTACCTTTGCGCGTCAAACAGGTTCTTTACAGGATATGATAAGCCGCAGAAACATACGGGTAAAAGTGATGCAAACGCTCTATACGTTGGCAAGCATGGAGCCTGCAGACTTGGAACAACAGAAAAAGATTGGCTCAAATTTACTCAACGATAAGCTCAACCGCTCTTTAGACCTTTTTGTAGTATCTATACTATATACTTTCCGCACAGCACAATATGCTGAGACGGATGCCATGCAGCGGGCTTCAAAATATTTACCTACTGCTGATGACCTGAATGTAAGCACCAAAATAGCAGGTAATGAATTTCTATGGGATGTATTGCACAACCAGACTTTTACAGAAAAAGTAAAAGAGGCCAAACTGGAACAATACATTGATGATGAATGGGTAAAAAAACTCTACCAGCAATTAGGACAACAACCAGAGTACAAAAAATACATCACGGCTAAAGAGCGAGAAACTGCCCGTGAAAAAGGAATTCTGCAGTTGATTTGGGAAAAACTGATTTGGGAAAACGAAGCCTTACAAGAACATTTTACTGAAGAATTACCAGGCTGGGAAGATGACAAGGAAATGGCTGGCATGCTGATGGAAAACTTTTTTAAAAGCAACAGCAAAATCAATTTCCTCAACCTTATTTCGGGCGAAAAGCGTGAGTATGCACATAACCTGATGCATACAGTACTTGAAAAAGAAGAATATTGCATGAGCCTGGTGCAACCTAAACTAATTAATTGGGATGCGGAGCGTGTGGCTCTTATAGACCTACTGCTGCTACGTATGGGTGTTTGCGAAATGCTCTACTTCCCTACTATACCTACTAAAGTAACCATCAACGAATATATAGAGATAGCCAAACAATACAGCACCCCTCAAAGCGGGCAATTTGTAAATGGTGTATTGGACAATATTTTAAAGGATTTGGAAAAAGAAAACCTGATACGCAAACAAGAACGCAATCGTAAATCATAAATTTGCACATTATGAAGAAACTATTGTTTATTGCCGCGATAGCTACAATGAGTGCCTGTAAAGAAAATACAAGCAACAATGATGGCAAACTATCTGCCGATTTGGTAAACAATCCTGCTAGTGCAGAAGGTGTAGATGCCAAAACATTGGGCGAACTGCCTACAATGGACTTTACAGACACATTGCACAACTTTGGCAATATGAAAGAGGGCGAAGTAGCTACACACGATTTTGAATTTAAGAACAATGGCAAATCGCCACTGATTATTAGCAGTGCTAATGGCTCTTGTGGCTGTACTGCACCAGACTATCCGCACGACCCTATCAAGCCCGGCCAAACAGGAGTGATTACCGTAAAATTCAACTCTGCCGGTAAACCTAACCATCAGGAAAAATCGGTTACAATAACTACCAATTCTGCCAGAGGTACGCATATGTTGTACATAAAAGCAGATGTAGAACCCGGTGAAAAAGACCCGAATGTTATTTCAACCACGGTTGATACAAAAAACAGATAAAACTCAATAAATACAAATACAATGTTCGTAAATCTGATGACTATTCTATTACAGGCGCAAGGCAGCCCCATGTTTTCTTTGATTTTCATGGTAGGTATGATAGCCGTTATGTACTTCTTTATGATACGCCCGCAAGCTAAGCGCGCTAAAGAGCAAAAGAAATTTGCAGAAGCAATTAGTGCAGGTGAAAAAATCGTTACAACAGCAGGCATACACGCTGTTATAAACCGTGTAAATGATGATGGTACATTGCAGATAGAAGTAAGCCGTGGCACGTTTATGACGGTTGATCGTTCTGCTGTATCAATGGAAATGACCAACGCCGCACGTAAAAAGGCAGAAGCTGTTGTTGCTGCAAAATAATTAAACAAATACCTATGCTGAAAGTAGGTGTAACAGGGGGTATTGGCTCCGGAAAATCAGTTGTATGCCGAGTGTTTACTACACTCGGCATACCTGTGTTTAATGCTGATGATGCAGGCAAATACCTGATGGCAAATGATGCTACTGTTATAGCCTCTGTCAAAACATTATTAGGTAATGGTGTGTATATCAATAACCAACCCAATAGAAAACTGATTGCAGATGCGGTTTTTAAAAACCCTGCACTGTTATCTCAACTCAACGCTATTATTCACCCTGCTGTTTTAGCTTATGGCAATAAATGGATGGCAGAACAAACAAGCCCCTACACTATAAAAGAAGCAGCTATACTTTTTGAAAGTGGCAGCTACAAAGAGTTAGACGTTATTATAGGTGTCTATGCACCAAAAGACATCAGGCTAAAACGTGTATTAGAACGAGATGCAGCCATGACAGCAGAAAAAGCACTACAGCGTATGGCCAACCAAATGGACGAAGACGAAAAAATGAAACGTTGCGATTATGTAATAACAAACGATGGCGACACAGCCATTATACCGCAAGTATTAGATATACACCAAACCTTGTTGAAAAAAGCTACTGTTAATTAAATACCCTTGCCATGTAAGCTTTGTACGTGCTGATATTCCCCTCGTCAGTTTCTGCTTTTATCACATCATCCATCGCAGATTTTACCTTATTCATTTTTATCTCAGCTACTTCTTTATCTGCATAGGTTTTAGCAGCTGCTTTTTGTTGCTTGTAGGCATCTGCTACTTCCAGTAAATGGAGCCCGCATTGCAGCCTGTAAGATTTAATGACTTCCGTTTTTACGATATAAGCAAACACTTTCAAACTCCTGTCAAGTGCATCATCGCCCATTACCCTTTCCGCATACAAAGACAAGGCTTTGGCAAATTGTATTTTTTTACCACCGTAATATTGTGTAGCTGTGTTCTCAAACAGGCTAATATCTTCTGCATTACCTTTCTCGCCTATTACTTCCCATACTACTGCATCCAATTCGCCTCTTGGCTTAGTTGCTAACAGGCTTTGGGCGATAGTGTAGGCAGTATCTTTCTCCAATCCGTTGATGCAGCTTAATCCTGCAGCTGCTACCAGGTAAGAACTATCTGCCAATGCAGCATACATAACGGACAATACTTCTCTTTCTTTCCATACACCCAATAGCCCGATGGCAGCCGCACGTACTTTATTATCTGGGTCATTTTCTGCCATGTACCTGATGTCTGCTTTCCATTTGGTGCGTAGTTGTGTAGAACTGATTGGTTGTATTTTACTAATAGCCAACCCACGTATATACGCTTCTTTATCTTGCAGCGCAGCAGATAAAATAGCTTGATTATCCTTGTCTTCGTACTTAGTTTTTATTTGGTCAATGGCATTTTTACGGGTGATGATATCATCTGCACCGGCATTATAGACAGCCAACCAATCTGCGCTTGTTTTAGGGTCTGCAATTGTGCCAACCAACCAATGCTCTACATCGGTTATTACTATTGGTCTAATGCCGTTTTTATATGGATAAATAAACGTTTCAGTGCGGCTATCAAGATACCAATCAACCGTCTCTGTCTCTTTATCATATACCAATCTTGTTTTCAACGGTAGTATGTACGAACCTTGTTGTTGCTTTTGCAAAACAGTAAGTTTTAGTTGCTTGGCAACATCATTGTATTCATATTTTAATTCCAGTTCAGGATGCCCTTCTCTGTAATACCACTGATTGAAAAACCAATTCCAATCTTTACCTGTAGCTTCTTCTACTGCCAACCGCCAGTTGGTAGCTTCCACAGATTGCAGCGCATTTTTTGTTAGGTATATTTTCATAGCAGCCCTGAAAGCATCATCGCCCATTAGCTGATGCAGATAATGTAGTATAACACTACCCTTTTGGTAAGACACCCTGTCGAACATATCTTCCTTATCACGGTAATGATGTCGTACCAATACTTCTGTGCTGTTACTACCCAAGTACGATTGCAAGTCGTCATTAATTGTTTTATCAACCGATGCTTTGCCGTATTTATATCTTCGCCATAGTTGTTCTCCGTATGTTGCAAAAGACTCATTCACCGTCAGGTGCGACCACGACTCTGCCGTTACCAAATCGCCAAACCACTGATGAAACAACTCATGTGCTACTACATCTTCATGGTCGTCATCTTTATTCTCCCTCAAATCCTGATTCATAAACTCTCCAAAAGTGCTTGCGCTGGTATTCTCCATTGCACCCGAAACATAGTCCCTGACTACCACTTGGCTATACTTATTCCAAGGATACGGCACTTCTGTATAATCAGAGAAAAAGCGAATCATCTCAGGTGTATGTCGAAACATGGCTTTGGCATAAGGCTCGAATGCAGGCTCTACATAATAGCTCACTTCTTTGCCCAATGCTTCATCATCTTTTACAATACTGTACCTACCAATGGCAAACATGATAGCATATACCTGAATAGGTTTTTCCATAGCCCATACATCAGTCCGCATACCATTTTCAAGGTTTATTTGCTTTTTCAAGTAACCATTGCTGAGTGTTGTAAAGCTATCGGGTACAGTTAAACTTATCTCTGTGGTGGTACGCTGATTGGGCTTATCTATTGTCGGTAACCACCTGCTGTTAGCTTCTGTTTCACCTTGCGTCCAAATTTGTGCTGGCTTACCTGTTATGGCATAGTCGGTATTTATAAAGTACAATCCTTTATCGTCATTAATAGCTTTGCTACCTCCTTGTGCTACCTCATAGGGCTTTGCAGTATAAGCAATGGTAAGTTTAATGGTATCTGTACGCCCGTATTTATCAGCAAATTTTATTACCAGTTTATCTTCTTTATGATAGCTTGACTTGAATGCTTTGTCACCTTGTACCAAGTCTATTTTACCAATATCCATTGTCTTGGCATCTAATGTTATACTATCTGTTGCATAGAAATAAGGCGTTAATGTAAGGGTTGCTATCCCATTGGCAGTTTTCTCTTTCCAGTTAAAGCTTAGCGAGGCTTTTGTGTGCAATATTTCCCATTCTTTAGTGGAAGTAGCTCTGTATATATTCAGCGGGTTATTATTAGCACTTACGCTAATATTATCTAAAGTAATATTTCGTTTCGAAGCTTTTCGGGTAAAGCATGACACTAAAAATATACCAGACAACAAAATTATATTAATATAAACCTTCATTCGTTCGATAATTCAAAGCTAAATGTAAAGCATTCACTACAACAAAAAATAACCCCAAAAGCTGTAATTATATCCGACCATTAACTTGTACAGTAAAAATGATGTTTACAGTCTGTAATTGACTATTTTTGCGTGCTCTTATGCTGCAAATAACAATTAACAATAATAATAAATATACTGTTGCTCAAAAAGACGGTGAATGGCTGTTGCAAGATGAGGCAGTAAACCTGGATGCGCTCACTCAACCCAATGGGCTAATAAGCGTATTGGTAAATAATAAAAGTTATACGGCTACTGTCGAAAAAATAGATACTAAAGCCAAGGAAATAACCCTGAAAATAGACGGACAGCCTTACAATATTGCTATACAAGAGCCGATAGACCAGTTGCTAACCAGCATGGGGCTTGATTTGAAAGCCATGCAAAAAGCAGAACCTGTAAAAGCACCTATGCCTGGTATGATACTAAAAGTATTAGTAGAACCCGGGCAGCAAATAAACAAAGGTGACGGGCTGATAATACTGGAAGCCATGAAAATGGAGAATGTATTGAAAGCAACTGCTTCTGCTACAGTTAAGGCAATTAGAATAAGCGAACGCACCGCAGTAGAAAAAGGCACTATATTAATAGAACTGGAATAATATTGTGAAGCACCCCTACATATACATAACGTTCATCCTGCTGCTACTTGCCCATATTGTGGTAGCAAATAATTTCTCGTATGTGTATATACAGGGTGATAAGCAAACACCTTTCTATGTAAAGTTTGAAGATGAAATGCTGCCCCGCTATGGTAAAAACTATTGCATCATTTCGCAATTAGCACCAGGGCCTATAAAAATCCAGATACTATTTCAGCAGAATGTGTACCCTGTGCAAACTTTCAATATACAAGTTCCGGAAAACGGCACAAGGGGTTTCCTGCTTACTCAAAAAGGCGATGCATTTTCGCTATACGATATACAACAGCAGTTTTATTTACCCGCAGGCAACAGCTTAGAAGATGATAAGCTACCTGCAGTACCAACAAATATGAACTTGCAGGCACCTGAACAGCCTGAAAAAAACGAAATTGCAGAACAAGCACCCATTATTAATGAACAACAGCAACCTACAACATCACAACCTGTTGCCGTCAATGAACCTAGGAAGCCTACTAACGGCCCTGACTTCATAGATATTGAGCTTAATAATGATAATAGCAATACCGTTGCTGCAGGCAGCGAACAAATTAAGAACCCGAATATACCTAACAGCGATTGTCCCAAAGCCATTGACTATGAACTGTTTGAAGCCATACAAAAAAAGGCAAACGACAAACCCGACAAAAGCCGCCTGAAATACCTGCTCGAAAAAACAGAAGCTAACTGTTTCACCACCAATCAAGCAAGGGTATTAGCAAGGACATTAAAAAACGACCCTGAAAGATATACTTTCCTGAAAAAAGTATACGCCAGAGTTACAGACCAGTCAAAATTTCCTGCACTGGAAGCATTATTAACAACACAAGAATGGAAAAGCTATTTCAGGCTTATTATTCCTTAATATATACTTAGATGAAGAAAGCGATATTATT
>CALESY010000061.1 GCA_937919945.1 uncultured Chitinophagaceae bacterium
GGATAGGATATAAGTTTACGGCATGATTGCACCTTTGAAAGTTTTTAGTATTTTCATAGCCGAATTTATTTCAAACAACCGTCAATGATGCGTAAGTATATACTATTAGCTTTTGCAGCACTAACAGTATCAGCTGTTGCCTGTAAAAAAGACAAGAACATGGAGAAAGCCACTATTGTGGATACGGGAGATATTGCTAAAAACGGATGTGGTTACATGTTGCAATTAGAAAGTGATGGCTCGCTTGTAAGGCCTAAATATATGCCCAGCAGTTATCAGCATAATGGTATGAAAGTGAAGGTGAAGATAAACAGAGATGGCGAAGGAGAGATATGTAATACATATCCCACCAAAAAGTTTTATGAAATAGTTGAAATAGTAGACATAAAAAGAGACCTTGATTAAGGTCTCTTTTCTTTTTATGCTGTTATTATTTAGGCTCTGCAAATAGCGGGTTCTTCGTAAATGCTTCGTCGTTCAGCGTGTTTAAGAAAGACAATAAATCTTCTTTTTCTTGTATTGTCAATGCAATTCCGCTTGTTAAACTTGCATCTAAAGTAGGCGATTGTATGATGCCAGTTGTATAATGGTTCAATACCTGGTCGAGTGTATTAAACCTGCCATCGTGCATATAAGGCCAAGTATATTTAAGATTACGTAGTGAAGGCATTTTGAATTTGTACAAATCATCTGCTCGTTGTGTTATATGTGCTCTGCCACTATCATTAACACTTGTTACCGCCAACCCATTATTGCGGAAAGTGAAATCTGTAAACAATGGTTCTTTATGGCAAGAGGCACATTTTTGTTTATATACGTCGTAGCCTGCTAATTCTTGTGTTGTCATAGCCCCACCAGCCTCACCTCTTTTATATTTATCATATTTGCTATCGGCAGACACCATCATGCCCATAAACTGTGTAAATGCCCAAGACATCCGCTGTGTATTAATCGTTTCATCGCCAAAAGCCGCTTTGAACATACTGCGATAAGTAGCATCGCTGCGCAATTTGTTCAGTACATTATCCAGCGTTTCATCCATTTCTACAGGGTTCTGTATGGGTGCTACGGGTTGGTTTTCAATATGGTTAATGCCACCATCCCACATAAATGAGGTATGCCAGTTGAGGTTGAATAATGCAGGTGAGTTGCGTGGGCCCAACAAGTCGTCTACGCCATGGCTTACAGGGTGGTCTATTTGTGCGAAGCCTGAAAACTGTTGGTGACAGCTACCACATGATACAGTGTTGTCTCTTGACAGGCGTGGGTCATAAAATAATTTACGACCCAACTCAAAACCTTCCCGTGTCAGTTTGTTATTGCCATTGAAATTATAGAATGGTTGAGGCCATCCTTGGGGAACGTTAAATGCAATAGGAGCAAGCACTTTTGGTTCAAAGCTGGGGTCTGGCTTACAAGAAATAATACCAGTAAAGCTTGCCAAAAATAAGCTTGATAATATAGTAAGTTGCTTTTTCATATACTTAATCAATCTACATGGTCTATACTAAACATATCGGCGTAGTTATCGGCTATGGTTTTTGCTTCTATTCCTTCGCTACCTACAACGAATAGAGTAGATAGGTCAATTTTATTGGGTGTTTTAAACCATTCTGAAATATCAGAGATAATATGAATAGTGGATGCCTTGTCTGAATTAATAATAGCCTTTACGGGTAAAGTTAGTGTTACCCACCTTTGGGTTGCATATTGTCCTTTAAATCCTCCAATATGTATTCCGAGATTGTTAGGATAGATACTTGCCTGCGGAGAAAAGCCCTCTATTTTTGCCATGATATAGCCCGTATTCCAATCCCAAAACATACCATTGTCCGGTGCTAATGCACCTGATTGGGCACCGCTAACATTTCTGCTACTATCTACTCCTATCATGAATTTTATTTTGGTGTATGCAGTTTCAGGTAAGTTTTGAATTGTGAATGTTTTAGAGTTCTTATCCGATTCGTTTATCAAGTGGTAACTTTCGTTCTCCTTGTACTCTATATTGTTTTCTGTAAATAAACTGATGTTGCTGATGTAATACTTGTAAGCAGATACATTGAATGTATCTCCATTTTCATTTATATAGTTTTTCGTATTGAGTACAAGTGCTTGTGCTCCTACTTTGTTTTCAAATACTAATCTTAGTGCTGGTTTTGTGTTTGCGGGCGGGGTAGTATTGCTAATTGGATCTGGTCTTTTTTGACAAGAACTTCCAAATAGTATTGTAATAAGAATAGCTAGTAAGTAAACTCGACTCATACTAATAAAGTTACGAAAATCACCAAACTATATCCTCATCTGTATTGGGTTTGTTTTTGTAGAAGGCCCGACTGCGTATTTTTTGTAACTGACGATTGTATATCAATTTAGCTATTTCCCGAGCTGTTTCTTTATTTGTCATAGCATTAATTAACAGCTTTTCAGGAATATCTAATCTGTACATCAGTTGAAAAAACACATCAGGCCCCTTCTCTGCTATAACACCTATCTGCAAAGAAAGTTTTTCGATGATGGCTTCTTCTGTAAATACATCTGCCAGATTGATACCCCAATCTGCCGCTAATGCCTGTTTTGCTATTTCTTCTTCCTGCTGCATATAAAAAGCCGCCTAGTAATGGCGGCTTGGTTTTAAAATGTTTGTATGGCCTTCATTACTATGTCTTTAACAGCAGCCAGTGGTACGCGCTCTTGTGTCATAGCATCTCTGTAGCGTATAGTAACTGTTTGGTCTTCTTTGGTCTGATGGTCTATCGTTACACAGAAAGGGGTGCCAATTGCATCCTGCCTGCGGTATCGTTTACCGATTGTGTCTTTTTCTTCATAAAAACATTTGAAGTGCGGGCGGCAACTATCCATCAGTTCACGTGCTATTTCAGGTAGTCCGTCTCTTTTCAACAATGGTAATATCGCCAATTTTATAGGCGACAACATAGCTGGAAACTTCAATACCACACGGCTATCTTGTTTTTCAGCAGTGCTCAAGTCTTCTTCCTGATAAGCTTCACTTAAAATCATCATCACCGTACGGTCGAGCCCGATGGATGTTTCCACCACATAGGGTATGTAGTGTTGGTTGATTTCTGTATCGAAATAAGTCAGCTTTTTACCACTGAATTGTTGATGATTTTTAAGGTCGAAGTCGGTACGGCTGTGTATGCCTTCTACTTCTTTAAAACCCATAGGGAAATCGTATTCTATGTCGCAGGCAGCATCGGCATAGTGTGCCAGTTTCACATGGTCGTGAAAGCGGTAACGGGTATCTGGTATGCCCAGGCTACGATGCCATTGCATGCGTGTTTCTTTCCAGTATTCGTACCATTCTTTTTGTGTGCCGGGGCGTACAAAAAACTGCATTTCCATCTGTTCAAACTCGCGCATACGGAAGATGAAACCGCGTGCCACAATCTCATTACGGAACGCCTTGCCTGTTTGTGCAATACCGAATGGTATCTTCATCCTGCCGGTCTTTTGTACATTCAGGAAGTTGACAAATATACCCTGCGCCGTTTCCGGGCGCAGATAGACTTTATTATCCTCCGGATTATCTGATGCTACGGCGCCCATTTCGGTAGCAAACATCAGGTTGAACTGACGAACGTCCGTCCAATTAGCTGTATCGCTAACACTGCATTTTATGTTGTTTTCTTCTATCAGCGTTTTGAGTCCTGCAAAGTCGTCGGAAGCCAGCAATTGCTCCATTTTTTGAAGCAGAGAAGCACTCTCGTTTTCATTCAATGTTTCTGCATGTGCTTCTATCAGATGGTCTACCCTGTAGCGTTTTTTACTGTCCTTATTATCTATCATAGGGTCGCTGAAGTTATCAACGTGCCCGCTGGCTTTCCATACAGTTGGGTGCATGAAGATGGCAGCATCAATGCCTACAATATTATCGTGCATACGCGTCATGCTGTTCCACC
Organism: uncultured Chitinophagaceae bacterium; assembly: GCA_937919945.1. Classification (GTDB taxonomy): domain Bacteria; phylum Bacteroidota; class Bacteroidia; order Chitinophagales; family Chitinophagaceae; genus Polluticoccus. The sequence goes on from CALESY010000061.1 coordinate 3,921, forward strand.
AGTAGTCGCGTATATTTTTTTTAAGCTCTGCACCATATTGTCCGTAGTCATATACCGCACCCAAGCCATCATATATTTCACTGCTCTGAAAGATGAAACCATACTCTTTACAGTGTGCTATTATGCTTTGCAGCTTATTATCGTTTGCCATAACGGGTGCAAAAATAATGTATTGGTTGGTCTATTCATAAAAAACAAAAACGCCACGCATAGCGTGGCGTTTTT
>CALESY010000062.1 GCA_937919945.1 uncultured Chitinophagaceae bacterium
TTAACATAAATCATATCTACGAATCACAACATCAGCAAATACAAGATTAAAGGTACATAACAAGAAATAGTAACCCATGGTAAAAAAGTTATTCAGCAGGTTTTTATTCGCAGCTTTTATGTTGGCAGCAGTAGGTAGTTCTACGCATTCAATGGCTCAAACTACCACTACTATCACTACCAACTTTAATAACTCACCTAATCATAATTACCCCAGAGTTGCGGGTGCAGTAACACCTAATTTTATCACATTCACTTTAACGAACAACAATGTTTGTCCAATAACTGTTACAGAACTGGAATGGTGGCATGTTGGTTTGCAAACTTATGGTTTACCTCCCAACTCTTTTGCCCATAGTATGAATGGAGCAAGATATACACTTTGGCGCTCTTCATCGTCACTCACGGGTGCTCCAACTGTAGTATCACCTAACTGGGTTGTAGAAGCTGTCAGCGATACAATTAACAATGGTACTTCTACAGGTTCTTTTGTACCAATTTTTAGTGCTGCATCTAATAATCCTCTTAATATTACGATACCTCCAAGTACAACATACCGTTTCGCATTAGCAGCAACAGATACTATTTCTTTTTTTGGTAGTGTAAACCCATTTACTTTCGTTGGTGGCGGCGTAACATTAAACGTATCCCCTGCTGTTAGCTATTGGGGCTCCATGCCAGGACCTGGAATTAACAATTTTACGGGGGGCGTAACTCCTCACTTCTGCGGCCGAATTAAATTCGTTAATGCTGGCGATGCGCCACCTGCTGCACCTACAGTTGTAGCATCATCTCTAAAACCATGTAAAAACAGCAATCCTACTTTAACAGCATCTGTACCACCTTATATAACCAGCGCAGAATACGAGTGGAGAGATAATAACGGTAACCTCGTAACTGGTTTTTCAGGTAGCGTACTTACAATAAACTCAATACAGCCTTCTCAGTCCGGCACTTGGACTGTTAGGGTTAAAAATCCTAATTGTAGCAATGAGTTTTCAACTCCTACAGCTATCAAATTAGAAGTTCAAAATCCACCTGCACCCGGTATAGATGGCAAAACTGAATATTGCTTAAACGAACCATTTGTTCCTGTAACAGTATTGGGTTCTAATCCTAAATGGTATTATACAAGCTCTGGTGGCTCCCCTATTCCTTTCACACCACCTTTCAACACTACAACTGTTAATGAAGATACATTTTTCGTTAGCCAAACAGTTGGTGGCTGTGAGAGTGAAATGAGGACGAAGGTTCACTACAAAGCATCTTCAAAACCAGCACCACCAATCGTTACTAGTCCTTTGTTTTATTGTGAAAACTCCCCAGCTAGTCCTTTGGTTGCAACAGGTAGTCAGCTAAAGTGGTATTATGACCCTGTTGGTGGTATTCCAAGTGTAATTGCACCAACTCCTAATACTACTGCAAAAGATACTTTTGAGTACTATGTAACGCAAAGTAATAGAGGCTGCGAAAGTAACCGTTCACGAATAAATGTGATTGTTACATTCAGGCCAAACGGTTTAATATTAGCTACAAAAGATAAACTGTGTCAAAACGACACCTTGACTTTAAATTATTATGGTAGTGCATTTGTTGGTTCTGCTTACAACTGGACATTCCCTGTGGGTACTACATTACTGCAAAGCGATGCTAACTTTGCAGGCCCCATACATTTGAGATTGGACAGTGCCGGCTTGCGTACAATCGAATTGCAAGTTGGTAATGGTGGCTGCTACAGTGAATTAGTTACTAAAACAATACGCGTAGACACATTACCTACTGCTATTATAGGCTTAAGGCCCAATATATGTGCCGGACAAACGGAATTGGTATCACTTGCTTCATATACTATTTCAACTGATTCTTTCTTCTGGAACTGGGATGGTGGTGTTACCTCTTTCTATTCAACAGACCAAGGACCTTACGGTGTAACTTGGAATACACCTGGAGAGAAAACAGTAAGTGTACGTTTGGTAAACAAATTGTGCTCTAATATTATGTCTCTTAAGACAATGGTTAATCCAAAGCCTGATGCAAGTTTCAAAGTAGATGGCTGGGCTGCAGAGAAAATGTTCTGTAGCGGCGACAGTGTACGCATAACGGCAAATACAATCGTACCAAGCAGCAAATACTCTTGGACACCAACCAGGTTCTTCGATAATTATAGCGACCTACCAAATACTTATGGCAGATTAGATTTCAGCACATCCATTAAGTTGAGAGTAGAAGACGAATATGGCTGTTTCAATAGCGATAGTTTAACTGTTAAGACAAAAGGTTGCTGCGAAGTGCGTTTCCCTAGCGCTTTCTCACCAAATGGTGATGGTAAAAACGATATCTTCCGTATGATACCAAGACAAAATGGTGAACAACGTAACTTAGACCTGCGTAGTATGAAGATTGTGAATAGATACGGTCAGGTTGTATTTGAAACCGCAGATGAGCGCCGTGGTTGGGATGGTAACCTGAACGGGAAAGCGCAAGATATGGGCAGCTACTTCTACTACATCAACTACAGGTGTGATGGCAAGATACTGGAAGAAAAAGGTGAGTTCGTGCTTGTTAGATAAGTTTCAACAATATTATACAAAATAATAAAAGCCCCTTAAAGGGGCTTTTATTATTTTATGACTATGGTACTCTTTCAAAGAATACAAACCCATTTTTATTACCTGTTTCTTTCAGTTGCGGATACATTCTGTATTTATCAGCATCAATTATTTTACAAATAAAATAAGCTGGTTTATCAATTTCACCTTCCAACAGCCATTTCTCATCATCATACATTCCGTTAGACTGTGGTTGTTTTAAGGTATAGAAAAGTTGTGCATAGCTTTTGTATCCTAATACATGAACATATACATCTTTCCCTTGAAAAGATTTAAAATATTCTATGGCTGCCCTCTGAGAGAATGCTTCAATTTTAGGAGTAAAATGAATAATAGTTACCTGAATAATTATTACTTGCATTGTACAAAGCACCAGCATTGCTTTGCGAAAATTGCGGCGCATATATACAACTGTAGTAACTATTCCAATGAGGTATCCTACTCCATAAACAATTTCTGAATAACTCCAGTTAACATCTGCTTGCAAATTAGCTACTGCAAACGGATCGTCTATAATAGGAATTAGTGCAGTCTTATAAATACCAACTAAAGGCAATGCAGTAATGGCAATTGATATTAGCACCCCGGTAACCACAAGAATAACACGAGATAACTTCGTAAGCTGTATGCGATTCTCCGATAATCGATAAAGTTGCAGAGCCGCGAGATATGTAAGTGGGAAGTAACACAAAGAAGAATAGTGTACGATTTTTGTTTTTACAATAGAAAACAATATCAACACTACCCAAAACATTACCCACATTAACATCGTAAACCCTACAATGGCAGTATTTTCAACACGCTGCTTTTTTATATACTGAAACAAAAATGCTGAAGCCGGGAAACACCCTATGAGTAAAATGATAAAGTGATAATAAAAAGGCCCACCATGCCCTGCATCCTCAGTTTTAAAGAGCCTAACCTGATATATTAAAAACTCGTTTACAAACCACCAGCCATGTTTATACACTTCTATCGCAAACCAAATACTAGTTGTTAATAACGTAGTTAGCACAATTACTAGTATTCCAGAAAAACGCACACCATTGAGTCCCTTATTCCTGATAGTGTATACAATTAAAGCCAATACTGCGATTAATATTGCTGCTGGTCCTTTAGTCATAACAGCCAGGCCTAAAAATATACCTGATAAAGTGGCATGTAATAATTTATTATTCTTTTGCGACAACAAATAGAACTGTACAAAAGCAAGAAATATAAACATGTTGAAAAAGGGATCTATAATGCCTGACTTAAAGTAGAAATGTGGTAGCCAAGTTGCAGTATATAATATAACCCACCATATAGCCATTTTATCATTCACAATTTTTTTACCTGTAAAATATAATGATACTAGTGTTAGGATACCTGCTATGGCATTTGGAAGGCGGGATGCAAACTCATTAATGCCAAAACACTTCATACTAAGTACTTGAAACCAGATAAACAGTGGTGGTTTCTCCCAAAATGGCCTGAAGTTAATCTGCATTCTGAGGTAGTCATCAGAGACTATCATTTCTCTGGCACACTCTGCAAAATTTATCTCGTCCCAGTCAAATAAATGTACATTACCTAAAAACGGGATGAATAATAGTGCTCCTGCAAGCACTATCAGCAAATAACGAACAATATTATGCATTGCTATTGTTTTTCAGCAGTAAAGATATGCTGAAAACGTTTCATAGTTATGACTGCAAATAGTGTGAATATTACTCCTAATATACTACCGGCATATATATCTTCAAAAAAATGAGCAGCTAGATAAATTCGAGATAATGCCACTAATAATGCCAATAAAAAGAAAACTATTCCTAAGGGTTGATATTTCCTTGGTAATAATAGAGCCAATAAACAAAACAACCCGAAAGCACCACAACTATGCCCTGATGGAAAACTACGCTCCATAAGCCTGGGCCAGTGTGGTAAAATATGTATCCAATCAACCCCGGAAAAGTATTTAAGTGGCCTTGGTGCTGCAAAATTGCTTTTTAATAATTGGGTTACTAAAGATGGTAATACAGTAGATAATAATGCTAAGACAAAGTACGCCCAACTTCTGTAAACACTTACCAGCATCAGCGATACTAATACTAAAGTAATAAACCAACCTTCTCCCAGCATGGTAATAAAAGGTATCAATGTATCTGCGAATGCGCTATGTCGACTATTGAAAAATTTAAATAGTGTTTCTTTATCAAAGTAAGACAATAGCGCTCCGCCAGACAATACCCAAGCTGCAAATGGCAATAGAAAATACAGATTATATGAAATGTTGAATTTTATTTTCATTTACTTTTTTGCCATTTAGCAATTGTACTTAGTTTTTGTAATAAACGTAAGTACCATTCTTTATTGAAAATTTGAGAGTCATTTCTTGCCTGATTAATTAATACAAACGCTATAGGCAGAAGCATACCTGTTGCCATCCACATGCCCAGCCATGCAGGTAATGTGCCCGTATTTGCAAGTTTTTCTCCGGTAATAGACATGATATGAAATACAACAAAAAACAATACCGCAATTACTACTGGCATGCCAATACCACCCTTGCGGATAATAGCACCTAAAGGAGCACCAATAAGAAACAATAAAACACAAGCAAAAGAAAGCGTAAACTTCCTGTGTAATTCAACATTAAACTTCAGATAATTTTCGTGATGTATTTTTTTGTCGTTAGCGGATATATCAATTACTCCTTTGCCATTTCTTATGTTGCCCAAAGTATTCTGTATTACCCGTTGCCTTAAAGAATCAGGTACATGAGTTATAAAAGATGCAGTATATTTTATTGATTTGTTGTTATTTGTACTGTGTATCCAATTTTTACTGCTACTATCTTCTCCCATTACAGTAAGATTTGAAGATAAGTATATACCTAAGTTGGATGACAGCTTTTTCTCATACCTATTGAAGCTATCAATCCTATCCTTCAACTGTATAACATCCATCATTTGATAAGCATCTTTAAACAGATTTTCGTTTGTTCTGTTAATTTTGAACGATGATAAATCAAACACTTTATCCCATTGCTTAAAGTGCATCCTATACTGCTGATAAGATGTGGCTCCGTCTTTATTTGAGCCAACTTTTTCCTGATAACGCCAGCCGTCTTTCAGCCTGAAAATCAAATAATGCTTATCTGCACTCGGTATCATCTCACCTTGCTTGGCTAGTACTACATTATCATTACCTAAACCTGATGCATGATCATAAATAATGATGTTCCTGATTGTCTTACCGTCTTTGTCTTTTTCCCCTACCCTTATAGAAAAACCATCAATATCTTTATTAAACTGCCCTGCCCTTATATTGAACGTAGGTTTGGAATTACGTAAATCGTACAGCAAAGAAAGAGCTTTCAAATTAGCATAAGGAATAACATTGTTGTTAAATAAAAATGCCAGGCCACCAACCAACATAATAAACAGTAATAGCGGGCGCATAAAGCGCAATAACGATATACCAGCAGACTTAATAGCAACCAGTTCAAAGTTTTCTCCCATGTTGCCAAAAGTCATGATTGATGCTAACAGAATGCCCAATGGTAAAGCTAGTGGAACCATTGTTGTGGACATATAAAACAGTAGCTGAACAATCATCCATACGCCTAAACCTTTACCTATCAATTCGTCCATATACAGCCAAAAAAACTGCATAACCAACACAAATAATGTGATGAAAAACGTTACGATAAACGGTCCTATAAAGCTGCGTAATATGAGTATGTCGAGCTTTTTAAGCAAAATGATGATTGTATTTTAGCAAACCTACATAAAAACGCCAGCAAAGCTTTGTTTGTTACTATTCGTTGGCATTGTTTTAACTAAAATAGCCCGCAATGCAGGCTATTAATATTTTTTATGGATGTTGTTAACTTCCTATTCTATGCTTAAGGTCGCTCACTTGTGAATTCCACAAACGTTCCTGATCTTTTATGTCTATTTTATCAGCAAAATCCGTGATTTTTAATATTGTTTCATTAGTGATAGAACTTTGCTCAATACGAAACTCAAAAAACTCATCTGGATTATAATAATCCCAGCGGTATTTCACATATTCATTTTCTGTATATTCTAAAACATCGGCTACGTCAGTAGACCCATTCCAACTGAAATAAAAGGTATGGTCTCTCTGATCTACCTTATCGGCAAACCACTCCTGAAGGCCTACCGGTGTCGATAAAAACTCATATAGTATAGACGGGGAGCACCTTATAGGAAACTCGAGCGTGTACATTGTCTTTTTCTTACTCATCTACTGTGATTAGTCGCTTGATATAAACTCTGCCACAATAATAAAAAAATGAATGAACAATCAAAATTATTCTTTTAAAAAAGCTGAAAATCTTTCTTAAAACGCAAAAATTGGTTTGATTTTTGCTGTTAACAATTTCTTAATTTTTTTTTGGGTTGAATTGTCTTGAACCATAGATTTGTAATAACAATGTAAAATAATACCATTACTATTATTTATACTTCTATTCTCAAACGATTAAAAAATTGATTTGCCTATGTCTATGCGTCAGCTCAAAATCACGAAATCTATTACAAATCGTGAGAGCCAGTCTTTAGAAAAGTACCTTCAGGAAATTGGTAAAGTAGATTTGATTACCCCCGAAGAAGAAGTACAGCTTGCCATCAAAATTAAACAAGGTGACCAACGAGCTCTTGAGAAACTAACAAAAGCCAACTTGCGCTTTGTAGTATCTGTAGCAAAGCAATATCAAAATCAAGGTTTATCGCTTAGCGATCTTATCAACGAAGGAAACCTTGGCCTTATCAAAGCGGCTCAACGCTTTGACGAAACACGCGGTTTTAAATTTATTTCTTATGCGGTATGGTGGATTCGTCAATCTATACTGCAAGCTTTAGCAGAACAATCACGTATTGTTCGTCTGCCACTGAATAAGGTAGGCTTATCAAATAAAATCAGCAAAGCATATTCTCAACTTGAACAGGAATATGAACGCGAGCCATCTACTGAAGAATTAGCAGAACTGTTAGAAATAGGTACGGAAGAAATAGAAACTACGTTGGGAGTTGCTGCCCGTCACGTATCTGTCGATGCACCATTCGTAGATAGCGAAGACAATACACTGCTTGACGTACTGGAAAATCCGAATTCAGAATCTGCTGACTCTGAGCTGGAACATTACGATTCACTACGTTGTGAAATAGAACGCTCATTAAGCACTTTAACAGACCGTCAGCGCGATGTGATAAAACTATACTTTGGCATAGGCGTAGAACACCCGATGAGCCTTGAGGACATTGGTGAAAAATTCTCACTCACACGCGAACGTGTTCGTCAGATAAAGGACAAAGCAATAACTAAATTGCGCACTGCTACTCGTTGTCAATTACTGAAATCGTATTTGGGCAACTAAAACGATACAATCTGTTTATATTTACAGCCTTGCAAAATTGCAAGGCTGTTTTATTATATGAAGTACAAACTGTTATTAATTATTTTATTGTTCCCGCTAGTTTTAACGGCACAACCAGGCTACAAAAAAACTATTGAAAAGTGGCGTAAAGAATATAAGCAGGCTTTCATAACTGAAGAGCGCAGCCCTTTAAAAGCAAATGATACGACAGACCTTCGCTTTTTTGAAATCAATGAAAACTACAAGGTAACAGCTACTGTTAATTTAACTCCAGACAGCAAACCTTTTGAAATGCCTACCTATAGTGGCAAAACAAAAACTTTCAGACAATATGGTACAGCTATGTTTATCATTCATGATACTGTCATTACACTCAGTATTTATCAAAACCTGAAACTACTAGAAGACCCCAAACATAAGAACCATTTATTCATCCCGTTTACTGATGCTACGTCATACGTTGAAACATATGCAGGCGGCAGGTATTTAGATATTGAGACAGGTGATATTGTAGAGAATAAATTGATAATAGACTTTAATAAATGTTACAATCCCTATTGCGCTTATGCTACAGGGTACAACTGTCCAATACCACCTATAGAAAACAGGATGGACGTTGCCATAAAAGCAGGTGAAAAATTATTTGCTGGCAAGCATAAAGAGTAGCAGGATAAAACAATTACAAGTATGGTATTCAACAATAAAATGGCAGCTTATAGCACTATCATTATTATGATACTCACTATCATATTCCACATACTGATATTGACAGGTGTAGTACCTTATGAGATAACATGGGGAGGAAGACTGAAGTCGTATGAGGATATGTTGCGGTTTGAAACTATTTCTATACTTGTCAATATCACCGTCATACTTATTGTAGCGGCACACATGCGTTGGGTACCATTTTATATTGACAGAAGAATAACACGTATAGCATTGTGGTTATTGGTAGCGATGTTTGCACTCAATACTATAGGCAACATAATAGCTGTAACAGTATTAGAAAAAACATTCGGCATACTTACATTACTGCTTGCTGTATTTTGTGCAAAGCTGGCTCTTAGCAAAGAATAAGGACTAACATAATGGTAGCATAGGGGTATTACTACCTTAATGCTGTGGTAACAATTTGCAAATAATTTGCGGGCTTATAATCTCCAATTTATGAAAAAAATATTGTTACTGTCAGCAATGGCAATGGCTTTTAGTGTATCTCATGCACAAACCAATCCTACAGCGCAAAGCATACCTTATTCTGAAAACTTCAGTACTTTATCTCACACATCTACCACCTACCCCAACGGTTGGCAAGGGTGGACAATCAGCACCATACCAGGCAGCAGCTTCAATACTGCCTCGCCTACTGCCGACCGAACTCTCACCGCAAGCTCATCTGCAGGTGTGAATAGTGGTAACGTACACAACTACAATGGTAAAATTGGTTTCCTGAATACAGGTTCGCTCGATTTGAGCCTAATACTTGCCGTTAACACTACCAGCCGTAGCAATGTAGTGGTTAGTTATGACATCATGACACTGCGCAACCCTTACGATACCACCACCAATACCCGCATCAATGAGGTAACATTACAATACCGCATAGGTACGTCAGGTAGTTTCACTAACCTAACAGGGATAGAATATCAAAACAACACTATTACCCAAACGGGTAGCGGCGTTACTACTGGGCAAAACATTGTGAGCAAAAACATAACATTACCGTCCGCTTGCGATAATCAATCTGTTGTGCAGCTACGCTGGGCAAGCAGGCAGGTAAGCGGTGGTGGTTCTCGCCCTGCATTTGCCATAGACAACGTAGTGGTAGACACACCCAGCAACCGTATCGGCATTACAAAAAACGCAGATGCTACAGAAGGCAGTACACCAATAGCAGGTAACTATACTATATCTTTCAACCCAGCTACAACCGGCATCACTACTTTCAACTACACCATCACAGGCACTGCTACTTTTAATACAGACTATTCAGTAACACTTTCAGGCAGTGCTACACCATCTACCCTAACATCTTCTTCAGGTACTATCAGCGTACCATCCGGTAATACCAGCATTACGGCTACCGTTACACCTATTAACGATGCGTTGAGCGAAGGGGCTGAAACAGTAGTATTCAAAATAATCAATCCATCAAGCCCGTATACCATTCTGGACAGTGTTGCCACACTCACTATCAATGACGATGAAGCAACCCTTATAAGCAGCATACAAGGTACAGGTATCACAGCAACTGCAGGTAATTATACCATAGAAGCCATTGTAACAGGCGTGTACCCTACATTAAGCCCTGCAGGCTTTTATGTACAGGAAGAAAATACAGATGCAGACGGTAACCCAGCAACAAGTGAAGGAATATTTGTTGTATCCGGCACAACAGTAGCAATTGGCGATAAGGTTCGTGTAGCGGGTACTGTATTAGAAGGTAGTGCATCACCATCATTCAATCAGGCAGTAATTAACAATACAACCGTTACAGTTATCAGCAGTGGTAACCCAACGCCATCTATCGTTGATATAACCTTACCATTAACCAACCTGACTGACTATGAGAAATACGAGTGTATGTTGGTTCGTTTCCCCGATACATTAACGGTTACAGACAATTACACATTGGGCAGGTTTGGCGAGGTGGGCTTAGCAAAAGGCGGTGTTACCTACCAACCTACACAATTAGCAGACCCTAACGATGCTATAACTACAGGCAATACAAGCACAGGTACTTCTAATGTTGCTGCTGTAAATGCATTGGCTAATGCTAATACCTTGCGTTCTATATTGCTGGATGATGGAAGAGGCACTATGACATCGTTGCCATATGTAAATACAGATAACACACTACGCTTGGGCAGTACTATTCGCAATCTGACGGGCATATTAGGTTATGCATTTTCTAAATACCGTGTACAGCCCATACCGTCTGCTGCACCAACATTTACCTATGCAGCAAGGCCATCAATACCTACTATAGCAGGAACACCCAACGTAAAGGTAGCCAGCTTCAATGTGTTGAACTACTTTAATGGTGATGGTGCAGGTGGTGGCTATCCAACAGCAAGGGGTGCACATTCAGCAGCTGAGTTTACGCGTCAGCGAGATAAAATCATCAATGCAATTGCCGATATTAATGCCGATGTAGTTGGGCTGATAGAAATGGAAAACGACGGCACAGGCAGCGCATCTGCTATACAGGATTTGGTAAACGGTCTGAATACAAAAATGGGCGCAGGTACTTATGCATTTGTATTTGACGGAGCAACCATACAAAGTTTTTGTTCCGATGCTATACGTTGTGCTATCATTTACAAGCCATCGGTAGTAGATACAGTGGGCAATGTAATGATAAGCAGCAATTCGGTGTTCAATCGTCCGCCTGTTTCACAAGCGTTTGAGGTATTGGCTACCGGTATTCAATTCAACTATATCATCAACCACTTCAAGTCAAAAAGCTGCTCTGGCAGTACAGGTGCAGATGCAGACCAGCTTGACGGGCAAAGCTGCTATAACGATACCCGCAAAAAACAAGCGACAGAGCTTATCAACTTTATCAATAACAGCGTTATTACAACCACAGGTGTACATAAAGTGATAACAATGGGCGATTATAATGCTTATAGCCAGGAAGACCCGATGGATATTTTCCGTGCTGGCAACTATACTGTATTAGGTACTGACAGCACGTATTCTTATCTGTTTAGTGCACAAGTAGGTTCACTCGACTATGCCATAGTAAATGACAGTTTGAAGAATGATGTAACAGGTATGGCAAAATGGAATATCAACTCTGCCGAACCTATATTGCTGGACTATAACGATAATATTGACGACGGTGGTGGCGATTTTGTAAACCAGTGGGGCAATACCTATACAAACATTCCATTCCGTTCATCAGACCACGACCCCGTAATAGTAGGCTTATTGCTTAAGAAGCCTGTTACGGGAAGCGTTGCAGGCATCGGCAACACATCATTCAAAGTATATCCTAACCCTGCAAACGATCTACTGTACATAGCCACCAGAAGTAATGCTGATGCGCAAATACACATCATGAATACAATGGGGCAAATAGTATCTTCTGCAACAGTAGCAGCTAATACTACTACACAAACAGACATAAGAACGCTGCCTTCTGGTATGTATATGATACGCATCTATACTGCGGGAAATGTCTATACACAACAGCTGACAAAACAATAAATAATACTCAATAAAATAAAGCCTGCTTTGTGAAGCAGGCTTTATTTTTAACTAACACTCTCCGCTAACTCTTTAACCTTATCTAGCGCTTTAGGAAATAATCCAGCAAACATTTCTTTGTACTCATCTGCCGTATCAAGTTCTACTGCAAGTACAGTTTTCCCATCAACGTTTTGAAGCCTATATATTTCCATAGCTCCAGCCCATTTTTGTACACGTTCACTGGTGGTATCTTCTACACCATCTTTTACTTCACCCAAATGCTCAAAAGACATGAGCTCGTTAGGTATCAGGTCGTCAATGCGCGATACCATACCCGCACTGCCGTCACCACCTAAAAACAATACCTTACTACCCTTTTGCCAATCGCTTACTGCTTTTGACCCTTCACCAAATACAGATGTCCATACACGGTAGGTTTCATCTTTCCATAATACGTCCCATACTTTTTCGCTAGGGGCTGCAATGCTGATATTAAACTGTAGTTTTTCCATTGTTATATATTTTAGGTAAGTGTTTCGCAATAATAACCTTGTTCTGTCATCAACAGCTCTACCCTTTGCTCAGAATGATGGCAAGGGTCAATGCGTAGTACACGGTCGCAATCTTCAAGGTCTATGGTGATGTAGCTATCGGGAAAATGTAGACGAAGCAGTTGCAAAACACTATCGCATACCGCCTCGTGCACATCTGTTTTAAATACAGCTATCATGCATTAGCTGTTTGCATTCTTCTACGGTGCAGGTAATATGAAAGTAGCGCGAACCCTACAAAAACTAACATAAATGCCCATCCACTTGCAGGATAGCCCAATGCTATAAATGAATAAGTAGCCCCCACTAGGTCGAACACCAGTCCTGCGTACGCCCACTCTTTCAGCCTGTCCAGTTTGGGTATCAGTATCGTAATAGCTGCCAGTATCTTAGCTATACCCAGAAAGGGGATGATGTATTTCGGGAAACCCATTTGGGTATGTATCAACTCAATCGATTGAGCATCACTCATTACATTTCCCAAAGAAGAAAATATCATGAATCCTGCAAATAAAACGGTAACTACCCAGTAAGCAATGTTTATCTTTTTCATAATTATGCCAAGTTTGATATAATGAATTTGTAAGTTAATGTCTATCATTTAGGTAGAAGGCTCTCGTCCATAAAAAACACTTCCCATTGGTGCCCGTCCAGGTCGGCAAAACTGTGTTGATACATCCAGCCATGGTCTTGTGGTTCCATGTATATACTTCCCCCGGCGGTAACTGCTTTGTGCACCATTTCATCTACAGCATTACGTGCAGGCACGTCAATCGCCAATAACACCTCGGTAGTGGTATGCGCGTCGCTGATTGGTTTTTTCGTAAAATCTGAAAAACGTTCCTTTACTAATAGCATAGCGTAGATGTTTTGGCCTATTATCATGCACGCAGCTTTATCATCCGTAAATTGTTCGTTGAACGAGAAACCTAATTGCGAAAAGAACTGAATACTCTTTTGAAGGTCTGCCACAGGCAGGTTTACAAATAGCTTGTTTACCATAGTCTTTATTTACTTGTGTATAATTACACAAATCTACATACTCATATATTAAACGTTGAGGTGCAATTACGGCAACTTCAGGGGTTGTTTACGACATAGCTCTTCAGTAAATTTGGTGTATTATGATGCACATATCCATACTTGTACCTAAAGGGGCTATTTTGGCAAGCCTCGAAGGTAGCAGACAGTTGTTTGCACAGGTCAACCAGATGGTAAAACTGAATGGTGGCGAGCCGATATTTAAAATAGATTTGGTGGGGCTGACGCAGGAAACAACCGTTTCAGGTGGGTTGTTTACTGTCAATGCAAATGCGTTGATAGATGATGTACAAAAAACAAATCTTATCATCATACCAGCCATAGATGGCGACTTGAAGCAAGCTATTGAAGATAACAAAGACTTTATACCATGGATGCAGGAACAAAAAGAAAAAGGTGCTGAAATAGCCAGCCTATGTTTAGGGGCTTTCCTGCTAGCATCTACAGGTATGCTGGATGGTAAAAAGTGCGCTACACATTGGGTAGCTGCCAACACATTCAGAAGTATGTTTCCGGATGTGGAACTGATAACGGAGAAGATAATTACAGACGAGAATGGCATCTACACAAGCGGTGGGGCTTTCTCTTACCTCAACCTGATACTGCACCTGATAGAAAAATATGCAGGGCGTGATATGGCTATACTGATAGCCAAAGTGTTTGCCATACAATTGGAGAGAAATACGCAGTCTGCCTTTATGATATTTCAGGGGCAGAAAGAGCATGAAGATGAACCGGTACGCAAGGCACAGGAGTTTATAGAAACCAACTATAAAGAAAGACCTACAGTTGACCAACTTGCCTATATGTATGCCCTCAGCCGCCGCAGCTTTGAGCGTAGATTTAAAAAAGCGACCAATAATACAGTTATTGAGTACATACAACGTGTAAAAATTGAAGCAGCCAAGAAAGAACTGGAAACAGGCAGCAAAAATGTAAACGAGGTAATGTATGAAGTGGGCTACACAGATACGAAGGCATTTCGCACCACCTTCAAAAAGATAACCGGACTGTCGCCGCTGGAATACCGTAATAAATACAATAAGCTTGCCATGACGGCTTAAACTGTTAATTGCTTGTAAAGGCAAAAAACTTAACATTAATTTACTGTTAAGTTATTGTAACTTTATTAAGCAGTTAATGGCAAAAAAAGCATATATATTACTTATTGTCTTCGGGTTACAGTTTGTTACCCTATTTTCCTATGCTGCCGATAAGACATTAAAGATTGATTATTACGGCGATACGATTGAAATACCTGCTACAACTGCCACACTCATATCGTATAATGTACAACCAAGCAAAGCATCCGTACAGGATTTTTACAATATTATCAGCGAGCTTAACTATCAACCAATTATTTCCTCATTACTGCAATACAAGGATAAAAGGCAGCTAAATGACTGGCTGTATTATCAACTGATACGCAAAACAGCACAAGCCATAGCACCTAAAGCCGATAACTACCCCCGATACACATTGTATAAATGGTTTTTGCTTACTAAATCGGGCTACGATGCAACATTGGCTATCAGTGAAGACAACCAACTGTTTTTCTATGTTCACTGTGATGAGAATATCTATGACATACCTTACTACATGAGCAATGGTAAGCAATATGTATGCCTCAACAGGCACGACTACGCCGCCACCTACAACCTGCAACAAAAAGGCCTGTTTGCAACAGATATTACAGTGCCCGAAGCCACTAAAGCTTTCTCTTATAAAGTAACACAGTTGCCAGACTTTACACCGCAACGCTATACTGAGAAAGAAATACGGTTTAGCTACAACAATCGCTTATATCACTTCAAGGTAAAACTGAGCAATGAAGTACAGACTGCCTTTAATAATTATCCTGTAGTAGATTACGCATCTTACTTCAATATACCACTAAGCCATACAACCTACAGCTCGTTGATACCCATGCTGAAAGAAGCTGTGGCTGGCATGAAACAAAAGAACGGTATAGATTACCTGATGCAGTTTACCCGCAATGCATTTCTGTACGAAGACGACCAACAGTCTTATGGTAAAGAAAAGCGTATGAGCCCCGAACAAACGCTGTTTAATACCTACAGCGACTGCGACGACAGGGCAGCACTGTTCTTCTACTTAGTAAAAGAAATATACAACGTACCCATGATAGCCGTACTCTACCCTACACATATTACCGTTGCTGTAAAATTTGATAAGCCATTGGGCAAAACCATAGAATATAAAGGGCAGCAATACACAATATGCGAGCCTACACCGCAAGCACAAAACTTACGGGTAGGACAATCTGCTCCCGAATTTAGAAATATGAGCTATCAGATTGCTTTTGAATACACACCGCAATAAAGTCCCTTAGCTGAAAGCACATATTACACCACCCATCAATGCCAATGTCAGCATCCAATAACCTGTATGGATAGCAATGTATTTAAAACCCTTCCGCTCGAACAATGCATTGGTACCAATAACAGGTAAGGCAAAAAATAAGCCCGTCAGCAAACCATGAAAAGCACCATGCTTGAATGTGTGAAACTCAGCCCCGTATTTGCCAGTTACATCATTGTACAATTGCAGTGCATTTGCGTCTTTTGCATTATTAGCTATCAGGCTGGCTAGTCCGAACTCGTGCCTTACAACAGTGTTTAGCATTAGCGCAGCCATAAATGCAAAGACAATGGTCAGCGTGAAAATGACTGCCATGTTAGATTTTTTTAATTCTTCTTCCGACAATCCGGTAGACTTCATCCATGCATTGCCAAAACCTATTTTGGGATTATACCATATACCACCGGTAAGTATTGGCACTAATGCTGCTAAAGCAGTTATGAGAAAATTTATCTGCACCATGATGTTATGTTTTCTTAAATATATAAAACTCAATGCTTATTACATAACCAATAAATAAAACTGAATAGTGCTATAGATTACATCTTTCGTTTTTACACAACCATACTGAACAGTTTAGATTACCTTTGCGCAAAATTATTACGCGTATCATGTACACGATACATTTTAAGTTTGAACAAAAAGGATTAGAGCCTGTAACTATTGAGAATATTGCAGGTGGCCAAAGCATACTGGAAGTTGCCGAAGAGAATAATATAGAACTGCACCACAACTGTGGTATGGTGTGTGCATGCAGCACCTGCCATCTGTATCTGGAAAAAGGAGAAGAACACGTAGCAGAGCTGAGCGACAAAGAAGAAGATTTTATTGACCGTGCGCGGAATCCTAAACTGGTGAGCAGATTGGGATGCCAATGTGTATTAAACGATAATGGCAAAGGATATCTGGAAGTAACGATACCCGACCAATCATTGATACACGGAGAATAACATTAAACGACTACACATAGTATAACATGGCACATTACGAACCACCAATAAATTGGAAAGATTACGAAGACATAGCACTAAAACTGTACGAGCGTTTTGGCGATGATTTCAGCGAGAGCAAAATATACCGCATACGCTTTACCGAATTGCTCGACTGGGTTATGGAAATACCCAACTTTGAAGGCAAACGAGAAGATTGCAACGAAGGGCATCTGGAAATGATACAATCGAGCTGGGTGTACGAATGGCGTGATAATCAGGGCTAACAATAATTTAAAAAAGTATTTTAGGTTTATAATATATATAGCCTTAACTTTGTCCTTCAATTAATTTTTTTTAAATGCAAGAAGGTATAATCAAATTCTTCAATGAAACCAAAGGTTTCGGTTTCATTAAGCCTGACAATGGCGGACAAGACATTTTCGTTCACGTATCAGGCCTGATAGACGAAGTTCGTGAAAACGACCGTGTGTCTTTCGAAGTACAAAATGGTAAAAAAGGATTAAACGCGGTTAACGTAAAAGTTATCTAATTTATACTTTTAAGAAGTTTAGTACACAGCACACCTTCGGGTGTGCTTTTTTATTCTACCAACTTCTGTGCTGCACCTGGCAACATCTCCAATGTAGTAGTATTGATATCATACAACTGAGATAGTGGCACAGTTATATCTGTTTTATCAGGGCCTTGTATTACTACATCCGTACCATTAGCCTTCTTTTCTTTAATCCATACAAACGTAGTTTTTCGGATGCTTGTATTTCCCGCAGTTGCGTTAGCTTTCAGGTAACCAACGGTGCAGCCGGTATTGTGTATAGCCTTGCTGACATTACCTTTAATAACCAGATTGCGCCCCTCCATGTCTTGTGCAATGTAGTTTTCCCCCTCTTTGGCATATATCAGTACGGCACTACCTGCTGTAAACTTTACACGTTTGTTCATGCTATCTACCGCTGCTTTGTCAATAGGCTTATTGCCAGATGCTGCCAGATAATATGTTAAGTCATTCACCCCGGGTTTGATGATGCTAACGGTTGCACCTTTTTCGAGTATATACCAATCGGGCGTAAAAGATTGTGCTGTAGTGCGGGTAGTAATCAATAACACCAATACTACACATACGCTTATTAAATACTTCATAGAGGTAAAAATAATACTTATTAAGACCAATAGACACCAGTTATCTCCCGCCCGTTTGAAGCAAAATGTTAAAACAACAGGCACAGATAATAGAAATAAAATATACAAATTGAAAAAATAGCCATGTTTAGCCTATCTTTACCAAAATATTTTTCCTTTTTAATGTCCACTCAATCTTTGCCCCTTGTAAAATTTGCCCCTAAAGGTGCAGATAGCTTTTATGACAACGTGAAAACAAGGGTGAATGAATACTTTGCTCAAAATGGTATTTCTAAGCACGGCAACCTTAAAATGTATATCAAGACAGCCGCTTTGCTTTGTATATACTTTGTGCCCTACGCCCTGATAGTCAGCGGTCTGGCAAGTGTAAACATTGTATTGTTTTATGCGCTATGGCTTGTAATGGGTATCGGGTTGGCAAGCCTCGGCATGTCTGTAATGCACGATAGCAACCACGAAGCCTACTCTGATAATAACTTTGTAAACACCCTGTTTGGCGGCACCCTCAACATACTGGGTGGCTACAGCCGCAACTGGCGTATGCAGCACAACATACTGCACCACACCTATACCAATGTGGACGGGCTGGATGAAGACATAGAAGCGGGCATATTGCTACGCATGTCGCCCAACAAAAAGAGGTATGGCATACACAGATACCAACACCTGTATGCATGGCTGCTATACGGCATCATGAACATATATTGGGTAACCATAAAAGACTACAAAGGACTTATTAAATATCACAAAACAGGGCTGCTGAAGAAAGAGAAAGTATCATTTGGTAGGGCTTTGGCAGAGTTGACTTTTTATAAACTGGTATTCTTTGGCTACGTGGTGGTATTGCCATTGTTGTTCTCTGGTATGGCGTGGCAGCATGTAGTGCTGGGCTTTGTGCTGATGCAGATGCTGGCAGGCTTGGTACTTGCCTGTGTGTTTCAGCTGGCGCACGTTATGCATACATCAGACTATGCAGAGCCCGATGAGATGAACAAAATGGAAAATAGCTGGGCTATACACCAACTGCTGAATACAGCCAATTTTTCGCCACGCAGCACCATCATGTCTTGGTTTATAGGCGGGCTTAACTATCAGATAGAACACCACCTGTTTCCGCATATATGCCATGTACACTATCCGCAATTATCAAAAATAGTAGCACAAACTGCCCGCGAACACAACCTGCCCTACAACGTACAACCCACGTTTGTAGAAGCACTACTGGTACACGCCCGTATGCTTAGGGACTTGGGTAGGAAGTAGTGGAACTTTTGTAAGATTTCTTATTTTAGCTTGTTGAATGACTATTGACATCAAATATTAAGTTTTGATATAATCGCATTCAATATGAACAAATGTACAATTAATTACATTTTTTATAGTACTTTTGTGCATATCAGTATAAATTTATATCATCGACTTAAATGAACTACCGAGGAGGTAAAATATACGCTGGTGATTGTCTTAAAATTATGAAAAAGATTGAAAACCAATCTGTTGACATGATTTTGTGCGATCTTCCATATGGCACTACACAGAATAAGTGGGATAGTGTAATCCCCCTAGACGAACTTTGGGCAGAATATAAACGCATTATAAAACCGAAAGGGGTTATCGCACTTTCTTCACAAGGCATTTTCACGGCTCGTTTGATTTTAAGTAATGAAGCGTGGTTTCGCTATAAATTCGTGTGGGTGAAAAGCAAGCCTACTAACTTTTTGAATGCACGGCGTCAACCACTTCGCCAACATGAAGATATTTGTGTCTTTTACGGAAGCCAACCCGATTACAATCCGGTAATGTCGCCGGGAGAACCGTATAATAAAGGCATTAGGAAGGCACAATACACAGGCAGCTACGGCGATTTCAAGCCTGTGCAAGTGAAGAGCGATGGTGAACGTTTTCCGACAGATACGCTTTATTGCAAGACAGCAGAAAGTGAAGCAGGTGGCCGCGTTTGGCACCCTACACAAAAACCCGTTGCTTTAGGACGTTACCTTATCCGCATGTTTACAAAAGAAAATGACGTTGTCCTAGACAATGCTTTTGGCAGCGGAAGTTTTCTCGTGGCGGCGGCATTGGAGCAACGCCGTTTTATAGGAATTGAAAAGAACGAGGAAGTTCATCTCTTTAAAGAAAAGCAAATTGATTATATCAAGGTTGCGAAACAGAGGCTTTTAGAAGTTGAAGAAGCTTTCAAAAAGCAAGAAACCGCACCACCAATCTTTTCTGAATTGCAGCCATCGGCCAGAGTGGAACAGTTAAATAGACGTGGCATGGTTGATATTAACGCATTAATCTCCACCATACCAACATTACCATATGAGTAAACAAATTGCCGCTTATAACGAAAGGTCATGGGCAATAGATCTTATCGGGCATATTAAGCGTATTGTCTCTCAAAACAATAAGTCAATCAAAGATGCCGGAGGAGAACAGACAATAAGAACTGATGGCAGCAGCCTATTTCCCGATGTTCTTTTATTTGGAGATCGCTCCACAGCTCGCATATTGCAAGGGTGGGAACTTAAAATGCCAGATACTGATATCAATGATTTTGAGTTTCGTAGAAATGCAGAGACTAAAGCTCGTGCCCTTGGCCTTGATAGTTTTCTCCTATGGAATGTTTCTAATGCGCGTCTATATACGCGTGACCCACACACCAACATATTTTCCTGTATTGAGCAATGGGATGATCTTGCTGATATCACTACCCGTACTGCCGTTTTCCCGAACAGGCATAGATGGGAAATTTTGGCAACTGAAATCATAGGTTACCTAAACGATTTATTTGATAGAGGAGCGTTAGAAGGCAGGCAATTTATCGAAGCTTACCGTAGCGGTGGTGTTACCGCGCTTATAATGGAGAATGCGGGTGAATCAAAAGATGCCATCATAGCAGCAGCGCGGCAAAATGCTCGTTTGCGTGCACAGATGATCCTTTGGTGGGAGCGTTACGGTGCTGAATATGGCTCCACTTCAATGGAACAAGCTCTTGCGCAAGCAATTATATCGAACTGGATAGGAAAAATTCTTTTTGCACATATCCTTCGCGAAACTGATATACGTGCACAGCAAGTTGCAACAATTAACGACCAAACAACTCCTGTTCAAGCATTGGATTTGTTCAGGCAATTATCGGAAGATTGTAACTTTTGGACCATCTTTTCCGACAGTATAGGTCTTAGTGTGATTCCCATGAGAGCGTGGGGTCAACTAAAACAATTTAATCATTTACTTAATGATTTGAGAGTTGGCTCTGTCGACCAGGCTCAGTTATCAGGTATATTGGAGGCTACCGTAGAAGTTGCGACACGCAAATTGCGAGGCCAGTATCCAACGCCGTTAGAATTGGCAAAACTTCTAGTGCATATTTGCGTACGTAACATAGAAACTGACAAGATAATTGACCCATGTTGTGGCAGTGGAACTATCGTTCGTGCTGCCCTTGAGCAAAAACTGACTTCTGGTATTGGTGGAGAACAGGCATCAAGCACAGTTTATGCATCAGATCAAGACCCGCAGGCCTTACAAATAGCAACATTTGCACTTGCTAATCCAAGCCTTATGCATACGCCTTTGCGTATTTTTCAAAAGGACGCTTTCTCTTTATTACCCGATACTACTGTCGAATTCAGAAATCCGTCAAATGGGAATCTGTTTTCTGAACAGCTTGGAACATTTCAGGCGATTGCCAGCAATCTACCATTCGTAGCCCAAGCAGGGCGAAAGCAATATGGGAATGCTTTACAAAATGTCTATTCTAGGATGTTTGCCGGTAATGATTTTACAGGTCGCGCAGATGTTGCAGCATATCTTCCATTTTCATTACATCCACTTTTAGATAAGGACGGACGTCTTGGTATCATTATTACAAACGCTTGGCTAGGCACCGAATGGGGTGACGATTTTTATAGGCAATTGAATCGATATTATGACTTGAAATGTGTTATCACATCTGGCGCAGGAAGATGGTTCAAAAACAGTGAAGTTGTAACCAACATCCTGATTATGGACAAAAAGGTTGACGAAGAACAATTAAGTGGAGATATAAAATTCATAGTACTAACTCGCCCGCTTGAAGAAATGGCGGATGATGAAGCCGTACAGATTGCCGCCGCTCAAATAGAGATTGGACAGACGCAAAACGATACAATGACAATACGGTCTGTCAGTCAGGAAAGCATGGGTGCGTTTAGGCTAATCGGTATGGGAGGAAATGCACAATTTGTAAACTGTGATTGGGTACTTCAATTGCCATTAGTTCCATTGAAAAATATATTTGATATTCGGCGTGGGGAACGCAGAGGCATGAATCAACTATTTTATCCAAAACCCGGTCATGGTATTGAAGCTGAATATATAAAGCCACTGGCAAAGAGTCCTACCGAATTTATAAGGTTAAGTATGTCACCAACTAAGGAAGCTTTTGCTTGTTCACGGTCCGAAGATGAACTGGAGCAACTTGGTCATACGGGAGCATTAAACTGGATTAAGAGCTTCAATAGCCAAGAGAATATTGAGAAACTTTCAAAATCTGGTCTTCATTGGTATGAAATGAATACCGAAAATCTTGCTGACCTTGTTATGTTTATCAACTATGGCGAACGTCTTTTTGTAGGCCGTGTAGATCCGCCCTCATTTGCAGATCAAAGGCTTGTACTACTCAAACCCAAAGAGGAAATTGATATTGAACTTTTCCATGCGGTTTTAAATAGCGCAATATCAATGTTTATTATAGAGGGTATGGGATTCGGAAGAGGCCTTGGTGCGCTTGACCTCAATAAAGATCGTATTGAAGATTACATGCAGATGCTTGACGTTAGTAAACTTGATGAAGAGGGAATTGCAAGTATAAAGGCTGCATTTATACCAGTGATGCAGCGAGATATACTCTCTGTTGCAGACGAGCTGGAACAGGTTGATAGAATTGCTTTTGATGATGCTATAATTACTTCTTTCCGACTGGATGTTTCAAGGGCAGATATTTATGACTCTCTTCTTTCATTAGTCGAAATTAGAAGAACAGTAACAGAATAAAAAGCATAATTATAATAGTTCTGTTGCTGTAAGCTCAAATATTTACAATTATCGAATAGACACTGATAAATTTTCAAGAGGCAATTTAATATAATAACAATATTTACGTATATTTGCTATAGTAAATCGCTCTTTGAAATCGTATCGCCTTTCTGGTAAAAATGTTGCAAAAACACAAAAACTGTGAATTTGCAACAAAACGCAACAAATAACATTATTTTATACTATCAGCCTATCTTCGTACCATTCGGTACGGGCTTGTCGGTAGTAGTAAGTGCAATGTTGCCGTCGGCATCTGCAAAGCCAGTTACCAGGCATTGCGACATGAAATCTGCAATCTGCTTTTCGGGGAAGTTGATAACGGCCACTATCTGTTTGCCTACCAGCTCTTCTTTGGTGTATAAAGCGGTTATCTGGGCACTGCTCCACTTTATGCCCTGTTCGCCAAAGTCTATCTTCAGTTTGTAGGCTGGCTTCTTAGCCTTGGGGAAATCGTGTACTTCCAATATAGTACCTGCATACAAGCCAACACGTTCAAAATCTTGCCAGCTTATAGGGTCCATATTTAAGATATTGCTTTCATCATGGAATATACCAACATAGCTAATGCAAACAGGCCATAATAGAAATAATTTACCCTGTTGCTGGTCTTGTAGTAACGCTTCACCTTATCCTGAAATGTATTTTTTATACCTTGCTTGCTGATGGGTATGAGGGATACATAAAACACCTCGCCGAAATGTTTACCCAAGCCTTTAGAGTAAACCATGTATATCTTGGTCAGAAAGAAAGCTAAAACAATGAATATAAGTGCGAATGGGCCAATTTCAACAATCAGGCTACGAATCATACTATTTTAAACAGATTTAGGTCAGGTCGTTTATCCCTTAATATTTTATATAATAAATAATTCACACATGAATAATTTATCATTTACAAATGTAAGGGAGGAATTTCAATAAACGTTCAAGAAAATAGCAATATTGACGAAAATCAATAAACTGGTTAGATTTGAAATGTCATGTTGAAAAAGGATATTCTTGCCAAACTCTATTCCTTCAGGGGGATGGATAAGTACGCTACTTTCGGCAAAGCACAATCGGGCATCATTCACAGCCCCGACGATCAGCAGGATATCATCAGCAACATACTCGATACCTGTTGCAAAGAATTGATAATAGAATTGGAAAGCACCAAGCGGACGAGTAAAACAATTCTCAAAAGCATCATAACCAAATACATGGATACCATACTGCAGGCTGAAGTAAATGCAGAGAACAAAGACTTTGGCTATCATCTTTGTTACTTCCTTGCCGAAAAAACAGGGGTAGATATCTGGCGGCAATCCGATACCAAAGTATGGGGTTACTGGAAGGTGGAAGAAAACAAACTAAAGAGCGTAACACGCATCAGGCGTAGTAAAAAAACATGAATACCCATTAGCACGGATGCTTAATACCTGTTTACAGGTATGGTGTACCCCATTCCTCATATCTATTTTTACCTGAAATAGTCTATATGAAAAAACTCACATCTCTCATTACTGCTATTGCAGTGATTATTACTTTCAGCATAGTTGCCTGTAAAAAGAAGAGCACAACAACTACGCCAACAAACAACACTACCACAACTGCCTGCAATGGCAAAAACCTGTGCTTTAAATTAGACGGTACAGAGCAATCTCATAACGGTACATGGAAGGTGCTCAGCAATCGTTATCGTGTATATTGGGAAGAAACATCGGGCAGCAACTATAAGAATATTGAATTAGACATTTACGGCACTACAACTGGTAAATACACTGTTGCTGCCAACCCTACTACAGGACAGGCAGGATTTCAATACTATATTAAAGACGGCAGCGGCGAAAAGAACATACAAGGACAGTCAGGCACTGTAGAACTGACAGGAATTGGCAGTAACGACATTACGGGCAAATTCACCATTTCGGCTAAAGATGCATCCGGTAAAAGCTATGAAATAACCGAAGGGAACTTTGTAGCTGTACCTAAATAAGAGCCTTTTACAATTTCAGAAATAGCAGGTATATAAGGTCTGCTATTTTGTTTATCCTTTATATTCAATATCATTGCATAGAGGATAAACACGCAATATGCTAAAGACATCTGTCGGCGAACTGAAACTATCGCCTGTAAAAGAAGAAAGCAAATTTGTTTTCTACAACGACTTTATTACTATCAACGGCAAAGTATCGAAGGGTGATAAGATAAAGATATTTGTAGAGAGCTATCAGCCACTCGGCAATAAGATTATGATTCCGGAAACAGGCAACTCCTCTGCCCTGCTTGTAGTACGTGGAGAACAGTTGCGCCATGATGGATTGACTGGCTTCGAAACGCTGAATAATTTGTACGAGCATGTATCTACGCTATACAAAAACAGATTTTACTTCGGCGATAAGGCTTAATCATTATCAGCTTTCACAGGCGAATGATATTTTATCAACGACCTTGCTGATATAAGTATAGCTAATACCGTAAGGACAGCACCGGCAATAAACGGTGCACCGGGGAAGTGTATATGGTGGCCCGGACGTGTATAATAAGCAAACAAATTGGTCATAAGCAATGGGCCTATAATAGATGATAGGCTCATGATACCCGTCATCACACCTTGTAGTTCTCCTTGTTCATTAGCAGGTGTTTGTGTTGACATAATACCCTGTATAGCCGGCGGCGCAATGCCACCAAAACAATAAGGTACCAGTATAGCAAACATCATCCACCCTTTTGTTGCAAATGCAAATAGTATAAAGCCAATAAGGTATAAAGTAAAGCCTATATACACCGAACGTTTTTGACCGAATTTGGGTATGGTATAACGTATCAGCCCACCTTGTACCAATGCTACCAATATACCTACCGCACCTAATGAATACCCTACCATCGCCTCGCTCCAATGAAACTTTTCCATGGTGTAATACGTCCATGTAGATTGTGCAGAATGGCCGGCTATGTAAAGCAGAAACATGGCACCTAACAAACCCGCTATTGCAGGATAACGCTTTAAGTGCATCAATGAACCCAAAGGGTTGGCACGCTTCCAATCGAAAGCCCTACGATTTTCAACAGCCAAAGACTCTGGTAAAATAAAGTAACCATACAAGGCATTTAGTAACGATAAGCAAGCTGCTACAACAAACGGTATTCTATCGCCAAACTCGCTGCAAATACCTCCGATTACAGGTCCAATAATAAATCCTAACCCGAATGCGGCACCCACCATACCAAAATTTTGCGCACGCTTTTCCGGTGTGCTTATGTCTGCAATATATGCTGTTGCTGTAGTAAAGCTGGCACCAAACACACCTGCTATTATGCGCCCAACAAACAACCATGTGATAGTAGGTGCTAATGCCAGAAACACGTAATCTATACCCAAACCAAGTAATGACATCAACAACACAGGCCGCCTGCCATACCTATCGCTAAGTCCGCCAACAATGGGTGCAAACAGAAACTGAATAAAAGCATAAGAAAATGTAAGCCATCCACCATACTCAGATGCAGTACTTAAATCGCCACCTACCATTTTCTGTATCAGTGTAGGCATTACTGGTATGATGAGGCCAATACCTGTACAATCTATCAGCAGTGTAATGAAAATAAAACCAAGTGCCGAATTGCGCTTATCAGCCATAACATCTGTTTGCAACAAAATAATACAATATTCTATTCCATTTATTTAAACATCTTTAAAAGCAGGTTAACTGTTTGTATATTTCGACATGTCAGAGGCTATACCTTCTAAGAAACCGGGCATACTGAAACGTGTTTTCAGGGTTGTGCTATATCTGTTATTGTTATCTGTATTGTATCTGCTATTGTGCAAATGGATAATGCCGCCTATTACGGCTACACAAATCGGTGCTGTAATTGATGGCTACGGTTTGAAGCGCGACTATGTGAGTTGGGAAGAAATATCACCCAATGTAAAACTGGCTGCCATAGCCAGCGAAGACCAACTGTTTCCAGACCATGCAGGCTTTGATTGGAAGTCTATTGAAAAGAGTATGGAAGAAAAGCCAAAGCGCAGAAAGAAGAAACGAGCAAGAGGAAGTGGTGCAAGTACCATCAGCCAGCAAACAGCTAAAAATGTTTTCCTGTGGCAAGGCAGCGGCATCACACGCTACATACGCAAAGCACCCGAAGTGGTATATACGGAAGGCATAGAATTGATATGGGGTAAGAAAAGAATAATGGAAGTATACCTGAATGTGATAGAAATGGGCCCTGGTATATTTGGTATTGAGGCGGCATCGCAAACGTACTTTCACAAATCGGCACGCAACCTATCTCGTGCAGAGGCTGCTATGATAATAGCTTGCCTGCCCAACCCTAAGAAGTTTACCGTAAAGCCTATGAGCCGCAGGGTTAGCTGGCGCTATCCGCAAATTGTACGGCAAATGAATAACCTTGATGGCGACCCCGATGTAGCGGAGCTTATCCGTTAGCTACTCTTTCTTTTTGCTTTCAGTTGTTGTTCCCAAAACACGCCCTTAAACCAACCTACAGCCAGTACCAATGTCATACCGGCAGTAACAAGTCCTGCTACAATCCAAAGCAGTGTTTCTAATGTGTTAGACGTTTGCATATTGCGTGGGTTTTCCTGAAATTAGATAGAATACATATACATCTCAAAAAACATATTTCACATTTGTGGATAAATTGCATTTATCATGCTAAACGTATCAGATTTTTTTAACTGCTGAATAAAAAGAGTAAGTTTATAGTATCATATAAAGTGTATGAAGCATTATCTGTACATACTATTAGCCTGCATAGTATGCAATGCTTCTGCCGCTGCACAACGCGACACCATTCGTATCTACTTCGATTTAGATAAAGACTACCTGAACAAAACCAACAAAGCAATTATTGAAGGATTGGTGTATGAAGATGTCATTAACCAACAAACAGATGTACTGATTATTGGCTATGCCGACTACTTGGGAAGCAATTCGTATAACGTAAACCTGTCTGAAAGAAGGGCAAAAAATATTAAGCAGCTACTTACTACTTTACTTATACCTGAAAGTAATATCAAACTAGTTATCGGCAAAGGAGAGATAACCAGAAAGCGCGAACAACAAGGCGGGTATGCTACCGACAGGCGTGTAGATATTGTGATTACGAAAAAGCAGCTACAACCTAAACAATCAGCAATAGTAAAAAACAGAACCAGTAAAATCAAAGTCGATTCGCCACCACCACCACCCCAATTATCGTCTAATACCATTCAGACAATCAGTGAATTGAAAATAGGTGAAACCATTCGGTTGGAGAACATATACTTTATATTGGGCAGGCATTTCCTTACAGATAATTCATTGCCGACACTCGACAAGTTGTTTGAAACGATGGACAATAATCCGAACCTTAAAATACAGATAGAGGGGCATATCTGCTGTCTGAAGTACGGGTATGACGCAATAGATGAAGACACACAGGAATTGAAACTATCAGAAAACAGGGCGAAGTTTATATACGACTATCTTGTAAAAAAAGGAATTGAAGCAGGACGGATGCGATACATAGGCTTTGGCAGAACCAAGCCACTGGTAAAGCCTGAATTAACCATTGAAGATGAGGACAAGAATCGCCGGGTAGAAATACGGGTAATTGAAAAATAACATGTCAGCCATCAGCCGCACGGTATGGGTATTATCGTTGGTAAGTTTGTGTACCGATATAGCCAGTGAAATGCTCTACCCTATTATGCCCTTGTATTTGCAAAGCATACAGTTTTCAGTAGTTTTTATTGGCGTATTGGAAGGTGTGGCAGAAGCTATAGCAGGTATCAGCAAAGGTTATTTTGGTAAGCTGAGTGATGCCAAAGGCCTACGTGTACCATTCATCCGTTGGGGCTATGGTTTGAGTGCTATATCCAAACCAATGATGGCAGTATTTACGCACCCTTTGTGGGTATTGCTGGCACGTAGTACAGACCGTATAGGCAAAGGTATAAGGACAGGTGCAAGAGATGCCATGCTATCTGACGAAGCAACACCACAAACCAAAGCAAGGATATTTGGTTTTCACAGGTCTATGGACACATTGGGTGCTGTTATCGGGCCTGTTATGGCATTGCTGTTTCTATACTACAAACCAGGTAACTATGTTATGCTGTTTTACATAGCGTTCATTCCGGGGATTCTTGCCATTATACTGACAGGTATTCTTAAAGACAAAAAAACAAAACCAATACAAACTACCCCTACAAGGTTTTTATCCTTTCTGCAATATTGGTGTACATCACCTGCTGCGTACAGAAAACTATTGATTGGCTTACTGTTGTTTACACTGTGCAATAGCTCAGATGTATTTCTCTTACTGAAAATGAAAGAAGCAGGCATTAGCGATACCATAACCATCAGTATCTATATATTCTACAACTGCATATATGCTCTATTCGCATACCCTATAGGTATACTGGCCGATAAGATAGGGATGAAAAAAGTATTAGTGTCAGGCATTATACTGTTTTCAATCGTATATGTAAGCATGGCTATGATGCAATCCTTAGGCTGGTTTATCATAGCTTTCCTGTTATATGGCATATATGCCGCTGCCACCGAGGGCATTGCCAAAGCATGGATTACAAATATTGCAGCCAAACAAGATAAAGCAACAGCCATAGGCACATATACTGCTTTGCAGAGCATCTGCACATTGCTTGCCAGCAGCATAACGGGTATTGTATGGTACAGATACGGTGCTACGGCTGCACTATCCGCAACGGCTGTTATTGCTTTTGTTGCAGCCATGTATATAGCCTCACTGCAGCAAGACAAACAAATAGCATAATTTTACACATAAATACAATCTCATGGACACACTATCGCAAACTATTGATGCGCTACGCAAAGAGGGCTATACGGAAGACTTTAACTTAGAGCAAAATTGCCTTGAATGCAGAGCAGGCGGCTACAGGGTATTTCACAATGAATTTGTAATAGATAAATACTACCGTTTTGAAGGAGATAGCGACCCTGCTGATGAAGCTACACTCTATGCTATATCTTCTGACAAACACGGGCTGAAAGGTATTTTGGTAAATGGTGCAGGTATCTACACGCAAGATATAACCAACGAAATGCTGAACGCGTTAAAAATAAAAACGGCTGATTAGCCAATCTTTGTACCTTTTTTCCCGTCTATATAGAGACATATTCATCAACTACTTTTTTTATGAGAAAAATTCTTCCTTTACTATTATTTATTCTATCGTCCGTACATACCAATGCTACTACCCGCAGAGTGCTATTTATAGGTAACAGCTATGTTTTTACAAATAACATGCCCGTAATACTGCAACAGTTGGCAACGTCTATGGGAGACACACTGATATATGATGAAAGCGTACCGGGCGGCATGACACTACAAGGACATAGTACAGACCCTACCACACTAAACAAAATAAAAGCCCAGCAATGGGATATTGTGGTATTGCAGGAACAAAGCCAACGGCCAGCATTCTCCCCAGCGCAAGTAGCAGTAGAAGTATATCCTTATGCACGTAAATTAGACAGTCTGGTACGTGCTAATAAACCATGTACGGAAACTATGTTTTTTATGACATGGGGGCGCAAAAACGGTGATGCATCCAACTGTGCCGCATACCCGCCAATATGCACGTATCTTGGTATGCAACAAAGCCTAAGGGAAAGCTATATGCAGATGGCACAAGATAATAATGCCATCGTATCTCCGGTAGGTGCTGCTTGGAAGCAGGTAAGAGATAGTTTTCCAGCTATTGATTTGTATTCCCCTGACGAATCGCACCCCAGCGTTAGTGGCAGCTATCTGGCAGCTTGTGTATTTTATGCATCCATATTTCATAAAAACCCAACAGCCAGCACATTCAACAATGGTCTATCTGCCGCAGATGCAGCTAACCTGAAAAGGATTGCCGGTAAGGTAGTGTTAGACAGCTTCAGCAAATGGAATATGTATGGCAACTACACGTATGCCAATTTCACTAAATCAGTAGCTGGCTATACTGCAACCTTTACAAATACGTCTGTGTATGCTAATACTAACAGCTGGACGTTTGGCAATGGTAATACCAGCACAATGGTGAGCCCTTCACATACTTATACTGCAAATGGCAAATATCAGGTGACACTTACAGCATCTAATACCTGCTTTACAGAAACAAAGAAAGACAGTGTAAGCATAGGGGC
This sequence comes from uncultured Chitinophagaceae bacterium, assembly GCA_937919945.1. Classification (GTDB taxonomy): domain Bacteria; phylum Bacteroidota; class Bacteroidia; order Chitinophagales; family Chitinophagaceae; genus Polluticoccus. Next base: position 31,502 of record CALESY010000062.1, read on the forward strand.
TGTTAGTATAAAGTCTATTTTTGATGAGAAGCCCGATATTATTACCTCAAACTATAACGGCAAGACAGAATTATTGAATAGCAGCACATCAACTTTAACCATATCTATTTACGACGTTAGTGGCAAGCAAATAAAAAGTATGCCACTTAAAGCGAACAAATCCATTCAACTGGAACTGCAAGCCGGCATCTATATATATAAGGCTATAGATGAGGATGGTAAAGTTTCTGGCGGTAAGTTTACCGTGCAATAATCAGTACTTAAACCATACTTCGGTAGCACCAAAGCCATACCTACCCTGCCACTCGTTAGAGAACTTTGATACTTGAGGTATTTCTCTGAGTGCTTTATGTACTTCGTCGCGCAATACGCCTTTACCTAAGCCGTGTATAATAACAGTGCGCTCTTGTCTGTTATTCATCACTGCTCTCAGGTGGTCGTGCAGGGCAGCAAGTTGTATTTGCAACATATCTGCGTTGTTCAGGCCTTTGGTATCCTGCAGCAGATTTTCGATGTGTAAATCTATTTCTAATCTTGGCAAGGCATCCCGCCAATCAGTTTGTTTTTGTTTTACAAGCATCTGCTTGGTGGGTATTATGCTTTCTTTAGGTTCCTCCTTTGGCTTAGGAACAAAACCATCAACAAGCAAATAGCTGAATGACGGTTCGTTATTCTTCAGCAGTGTATTGATTTGTTCAAATAATTTTTGCGGGCGTATGCGTAACACGTCTGTGGCTGTTGCATTTAAAGAATCGTCTACATCTGTCAGTTCCCAATAAAATCTCGGCTGCTCATTCATCTCTTCAAACGGCAGCGCATGCAGATATATATGCCCGAAGCCATGTAACTTACCCTCATGGTTAAAGAGTATACGCTGATTTTTATCTGATACACTGTATTGAAAATATACAGCCTGTGGCAACTCGTTGAGTAAATATATTTTGATGAACGATACTTCATCTTCAAAAACATCGGGCTTATACTCTGGCATAAATGACAGATAAATACCCTTAGCCAGCTTAGGTTTTCTGAACTTTTGTTTTTCTATCGGTAAAACATCAGGGATGGATTGTACCGTCTTCTTTTTCTTACCCTCGGTGAACCATTTCAGGTAAGGATGGTCTATATCATCTTTATACACAGGGAAACTAACTCCATTTACCTCCACCTCAAACATATCCTGATTGATGTATGCCGTTACATGCCCCTCCTCACCCGTTTGCTTCAGTATTATCTTATCGCCTATTGAAAATTTCATGATGCTTCTGTTTCCAGTCTTTCTTTAATAAACGCAACCATTTTACGGACGGCTTTGCCCCTGTGGCTTATTTTATTCTTTACATCAGGTGGTAGTTCTGCAAAAGTCTTATCAAATCCATCAGGGATAAATATAGGGTCGTAACCAAACCCACCCTCTCCTATCGGTTGTTCTATTATTCGTCCTTCAGACACACCTTCAAAAAAGTAGGTTTCATTATCCCATATCAGGCACATGACTGCTTTGTAATAACCGCTACGGTCGTCTTTATCGGCAAGGTCTGCCAATAGTTGTTGTAAGTTGGCAATATCATCTCTTTTTCCGCTATAGTGTGCACTATTAACACCAGGCGCACCAAGCAGGGCATTGGCGCATATACCGCTATCATCGGCAAACACGTTTTTATTGCAAAACTGATGAATGGTACCTGCTTTTGCCAATGCATTCTCCTCAAATGTTTGGAATGGCTCGTCAATATCGTCTGTAAACCCAATATCATTCAAAGACAAAAGGCTGATACCGTCTATCATTTGTCTTATCTCTCTTATTTTACCTTGATTATTAGATGCTATCACCAGTTCTTTCATACATCCAAAACTAAGACATATCCCAAAAAAATATGGCCGACCGTTTAAACCTTTATTAATTATACAGGTCTTAATATCAAAATTGACACTTATGCAAACAAAAAGAATAATCTCAACAAGCACATTGATAGCGCTGGCAATGGTGCTGACAATGACAGCATGTAAACGCGACAAAAACAATACTGTAGATGTAGAAGAAGACACCTACTATGCTGACGACCAGGCAAGGATGGATCAATCGTTCAATGACGCACAAACACTTGCCGACCAAGCTTACGAAACGGGTAATGTACAGATGAAAGGCGGACCAAGCATATTAGGTGCCTGTGCTACTGTAACACGCGACACTACCTCTACACCAAGAAAAATTACGATAGACTTTGGCACAACAAACTGCTTGTGCAACGACGGCAGGCTTCGCCGTGGTAAAATCATTATTACCTATACAGGTAAATACAGAGATAGTGGTAGTTTAAAGACAATTGGTTTTGATGGTTATTATGTAAACAACAATCAGGTGCTAGGCACTAAAACCATTACCAACATGGGCAGAAACAGCAGCGGGCAACTGTATTATAACATTGCTGTGAATGGCATGATGATATTAAATACTACTGGCGATACCGTTAAACACGTAGCAAGCCGTGTGCGCACTTGGGTAAATGGTGAAAGCACTACCCTGCTGAGCGATGACGAATACCGCATAACAGGAAGCGGTACTAATACACGTGCCAGTGGCAAAGTGGTTAATTACAATATTACAAGTGCATTGCTGGTAGCGTTGAACTGTAACTGGATAAAAGAAGGAACGATAGCTATAACACCTGCAGGAGCTTCAAGTGCCAGAACATTGGATTTTGGTGCAGGCACTTGTGATGATCAGGCAACCATCAGCTACAACGGTAGAACGCGAAGTATAACACTGAGATAATTTGATTGGGGTGTATTGTGCAAAAGGTGGCTTACTACGAGCCACCTTTACTCTTTATAACTGTTGTAGTAAATGGTGAAGTAAAAAAACAACACCCTAGACAAACGCATAAACCATGGCTGCAGTAGTAAGGTAATAACAGTACTTGTTGCAAGAAAATAATACAGGCTGTTGTCGCTAAAGCCTATACCGAATAGCGGGTAATACCACACTATATTCAGGAACATCATCATAACCGTCAACACATAGTTAATACCGTATCCTATATTTTGCTCTTTGGCATATTTCACATTACATACTGTGCAGCGTTCGTGCATTTTCAGGCAGGTTTTTAATGGCAGTATGCTCTTATTCACAAATATCTTACCGTGCCTGCAGTTTGGGCACTTCATCTGTAGCAAAGATGTTACTAAATATGGTTTATTCTTTTCAGACACAATGCAAAGTACATTAAAAAAGCCGCCCCACTATTATGCAGGGACGGCTTGTGATTGGATTGAGCAGGATATTGCTCCGTTATATTTTCCAGCCCTTGTTTTTGAAACGGTCACTTACAACCAGTTCCTTGCTACCAGGCGTGTATTTGTAAAAACCTTCTCCACTCTTAACACCTAAGAAACCAGCCTGCACCATATTAGCGAGCAAAGTAGCAGGTGCATATTTCTGATTACCGAAGCCCATGTGCAGTACGTTCATGATAGAATAACAAGTATCCAAGCCTATGAAGTCTGCCAGTTGCAATGGCCCCATCGGGTGTGCCATACCCAGCTTCATAATCGTATCTATTTCTTCAACACCTGCTACACCTTCCTGCAATGAAAGGATAGCTTCGTTGATAAGTGGCATCAAAATACGGTTTGAGATAAAACCGGGATAGTCGTTTACTATACAAGGTACTTTGCCTAAATAAGTTGATAAAGCGTGCACTGTGTTAGTAACATCAGCATCAGTAGCATAGCCATTGATGATTTCAACCAACTTCATTACAGGTACTGGGTTCATAAAGTGCATACCTATTACTTTACCTGGACGCTTTGTATATGAACCTATACGGGTAATAGAGATAGAAGATGTATTGGTAGCCAGTATACAATGCTCAGGGCAAAGCTGGTCTAACTGCTGGAAGATTTTGATTTTCAGGTCAATATTTTCTGTTGCAGCTTCTACTACTATATCAGCATCTTTTACAGCTTGTGCCATATCTGTATAGGTAGATATGCGGCTCAGTGCCTGTTGCTTTGCTTCTTCTGTCAGTGTGTTTTTTGCTACCTGACGATCCATGTTTTTACCGATAGTAACAAGTGCCTTATCCATAGCAGCCTGATTAATATCCATCATATGAACATTAAACCCGCTTTGAGCAAAAACATGGCAGATACCATTGCCCATTGTACCCGAACCGATAACGGTTACAATCTTTAATTTTTCCAGCATAGCTTTTGTGTTTTCGTCAATGGCAGCATCGCCCAGCTTTACTGCATCGACAGTTTGTTGTTGTATCATTTAATTAAATATTTTTAAAACGTGCCTAAGGTAACAGTTTTTTAATAAATCATGTCTCAAAAACGTAAATGTTATCCAACACGATGTGGATTACTTACTTATCTCATAAATGATATATTGAATATGTATGCTTTTTAACAAAGAGCAAGCAATTATTCACCTAAATTAGCCATTGCACTATATGAGTATTCAAAGGGCTACACCTGTCAACGAATTTTTAGCAAAAGTTATTTTTCTATTGCTGCCTACGGCATGTATAGGCTATTTCCTTTTACAAAATGCTAATGAGTATTTTTCTGTTACAAGAAACGAAGCATGGCGACAAACAATCTATCTATGTGCAGGGATGGCGTCAGCCGGCTTGCTATACAGCTTCAGATTTCGTTTTTTACCATTGTTCGCTTTGCTGGCATTTATCCTCTATAGCATTTACAAGGGGCTAGATGCTTATGCCGTGGGCGAGTTTGATGCTTTCTTCATTTCTATCCAGTTTCTCGTATTCGCTATACTATTCAGCTTGGGGTGGCTATTAGGTTGGGGCTTTATCAGGTTGCGATATTGGTCTATTCTGATAGCAGCTTCAATACTTACAGGTTGCATATTGATAATAGCCAAAGAAAAAACAGATAGTGTCTATAGCTTGTTGAGGGCTTTTGCTCCGGCACTTATTTATAGTGTGTATATCATCTTCACGGCAGAGCAGATATATAATTACAAAGATAAGAGTGGTAAATTCTGGTGGTTTCTTACCCGTAGATTGGCAGCATTTGCAGTAGTATCAGCTTTGTTACTGGCAGGTGTGCTGTATAGTATGCGGGACGAGATAAAAGAAACAGTTGCTAACTATGGTGGTGAAGGACAGAACAGCGAAACCAGTATGCTCAAAAAAAACAGCGATGGTACATTCGACCTGAAAGACTATACCAAACTACGCTCCAATCTTGGCAGGAGCAATGAGCTACTCTTTTGCGCCCATATAGATAATTACTTTCCGGGTACTGAAACGCCTAACCCGCTATACCTCACAGCGTTTTATTACACTAAGTTCGATACACTTACTGAAACATTTGAAAGGGATAAAACCATCCCATACAACGACCTGTTTGAACCAGACCCATCGAAACTGCCGGTGTTCTTTACACAGGTAGATACCAATGTTATCAGAAACAGCCTTGCTACCAAACTAAGGCGGAGTATAGATATAGAGGTGTATAGCAAAGGGCTATCACCTACTACCTACCTTGCACCCAATGTTGGCTATTTTGTACAACCCATAACTGTTGAAAAAGATTTCAGGGATGAATTTAAATCTGCTTTCAGGGCAAAAGGATATGTATCTGAATTGAACAGTGCTTATTTTGTATATAATGCACAAGCACCAGAGATAAAGAAATTTCAAGAGCAGCGTTTTGAAGTGTTAAGGCAAGTAAAAGGGTATGATGGAACCGATAAAAAGTTCATGGACTACTACACCTACATGCCCCGCGATGCTAAATTCAACTCCATCAGCGAATTGGCACACCGTGTTACCCAGAATGCTAAAACACCTGTTGATAAGGTCATTGCCATCCGCGACTATTTTCTTTCAAAAGATGAAAACGGCGAACCCTTGTATTCATATACAGACAACCCCGGCATACCCGATATACCCAGCGCATCGAAACTGATGTACTTCCTGTTTGAGAACAGAAAGGGTTATTGCGCATACTATGCAGGCGCTACCCTATTTATGCTACGCTCTTTAGGCATACCATCGCGCATCACCGTAGGTTTTATGACGGTGGACCGTAGTGATAAAAACAAAGGTTGGTATTGGTACTACGCAGACCAGGCACATGCCTGGGTACAAGTTTATTTCCCCGGCTATGGCTGGCTAGATTTTGATACTACGGTTGGCAATAGCGATGCGGAAGAAAGCCCTAAACCGGATGGCACACCACCTATGCAGCCACCACGTGCATGGCTTGCAGCCGATGGTATAGTAGAAAACATAGATACCATCAAGAAACTGATGACGGTGAATGTAAAGCACTTCATTTTTCATGACAAGGAATATGATGTAGCAACGACACAACCCGTATTGATGGATGTGAAAATTGCTACAGTACATAGAGATAGTATGGATGTGCCACTATCAAATATTCAGAAAGGCGATGAGGCAACAGCCGTGTCTTATGCGGAAGCGATGAAGAAACTGGAAGCACAGAATGGCGAGAAAGGGCAATCGTTGATGAACCGTTTCCCCAAACCTGCACCCATAGACGAGGTATATTTGAAAAGAAAAGATACGGGCAAACCAGATGAAAAACCCAAAGCTACCCAAAGCGAAAAGCCACTTACTATTAAAGAGATTGCTACAAGAATTGCCATAGTAGCTGGCATTTTGTTATGTATCATTTTCATGCTACCATCGCTAGTATGGGTTTACTATAAAACAAGATACAGATTTGCTGAAGCTATCAATAAACCATATTGGGCGTATCGTGCTGCCAGTTATTATTTACATATAGGCGGCTATGCACGTGGCAGTGAAACACCTATGCAATATGCCAATCAAATCATTGATGTGGCGTTTGGTACTTCATTAGCATCATTTATGAATATTTACCTGAAACAGAAATATGCCAATATGCCACTAACATCTGCTGAGCTTGAAAATGCGGCATCATTCCTGCATCCGTTCATCAAAACGGTAAGTAGTAAAATCGGTTGGCAGAAGCGTATGGCAGGTTTCGTAAACCCGGTACGGATGCTAAGCTTCTTCATCAAACCTGGAGAAAACGAGTAATACTTTAGATTAATATTGCATACAAAATAATAATCCGATTTTTAACTGAAAAGAAAACGATTTCAGGCTTAGCCAAACAAGATTTTTTTAGCTTTGCCCTACTACCAAATATCTGACACTTGCAGCACCAAAATCAAACAGGCAAAAAACGCAGCGTAAAACTATTATGGAAAGCATTCTGGATAGGTGTCGTTGCGTTCAACCTGCTCATAATATTCATCAATCTGGGGTGGCTGGGGTATATGCCATCTATGAAGGAACTGGAAAACCCCAGCAGTGCCTTATCGTCTGACGTGTATGCGGCAGATGGTACACTTATAGGCCGCTATTATGTTCAAGACCGTTCTACCAGCAAGTACCGTGAAATTTCGCCTAATATTTTTAATGCCTTACTAGCTACTGAAGATGCACGTTTCTACGACCATTCCGGTATAGACCCCGTTGCAACAGTTGCTATCCCGTTTTA
>CALESY010000063.1 GCA_937919945.1 uncultured Chitinophagaceae bacterium
TATATTTTATGGCATAAAGAAAATGATACTATTGATTTATCACCTTTAGTATCTAGACCTTTTGGTGATTGCACAATAACTACTATTGATTTTGAGCGTAAAAAATTGCCAGTAATTGAAACTGTCAAACCAACTGTTGCAAATGCAATACCGAAAATAGTTGATGACAACAAAGTAATCGAACCACCAGCAACCGTTGATGACCTGAAAGGAAAAGAAAGCGGACCGGTAAATGCAGTAGGTAGTGAAACGGGCTCAGGACCTGCAACATCAACCAACAGTGGTAGTGGCAACAGTAACATAACTGCTACTACAACAAACAATGAGATTGTCACATGGACAGAACAAATGCCTGAGTTTCAAGGCAACCTTGCCGCTTATCTGCAAAAGAACCTACGCTACCCGGACTTTGCAAAGGAAAATAATATTGAAGGACGCGTGATAATACAATTTGTAGTAAATGAAGATGGCAGTATTGGCAATGCCATCATCAAAAAAGGTATTGGAGGAGGGTGTAATGAAGAAGCCTTGCGAGTTGTAAATACTATGCCTAAATGGAAGCCTGGTATGCAAAACGGCAAGCATGTAAAAGTATATTATACGCTACCCATTACCTTCATGTTGGAATAGCTACTACAAAGCTTACGGTCATTACTGCAAGCTTTTGTATTTTGCGCGTCCTGATGCTCGAAATCAATCTACAAGGCGAAACCATCTGCCTGCTGCCCGAAAAAGCTATTTATTGGCCTGCACAAAAAGCCATCATCGTAGCAGATATGCATTGGGGTAAAACAGGGCATTTTCGCAAACATGGTATAGCCGTCCCAGTCAACACACAAATAAATGATGAGATACGCCTGGCAGACATCATAAGGCGGCACGGAGCAGAACACCTCATTATAGCAGGCGATTTGTTTCATAGTGTACATAATAATGAGGTTGAAAGCTTTAACTATTGGCGTAGCAAACACCCCGATTTACAAATAAGCCTTGTAGTTGGTAATCATGATATATTAGACAAACAACTGTATGCCAACTGGGGTATTGGGTTGCATACAGATACAATGCACACGCCACCATTTGTCATCAGCCACGATGCTGTTGATACTACCAATGGTTTTGTACTGCACGGGCATATACACCCCGCAGTAAAAGTGGCACATAATAACAACAGAATGGGCTTGCGCCTGCCTGCATTCTGTATGGATGCAAACAGAATGATACTACCTGCTTTTGGCGACTTTACCGGCTCTAAACTGCTTGAAATGAACAATTTTCAACATATATATGTAGTGGCAGACACAGCGGTAATACAATGGAAATAAATTAAGCCTTTTTAGTAAGTTTGCACCCTAATTTTATAATTCATGCAGCCTTCGGTTTTCGATTTAGTACAACAAATGGGGCACGAGCAAGTAGTCTTCTGCCACGACCCTCATTCAGGACTCAATGCAATCATCGCCATACACAATACTACGCTTGGTCCTGCATTGGGCGGTACACGTTTATGGAATTACAGCAGCCATCAGGATGCTGTTGTAGATGCCCTCCGCCTGAGCCGTGGTATGACCTACAAAGCTGCAATTAGCGGGCTGAACCTGGGTGGTGGTAAAGCTGTTATCGTAGGTGATGCTGCAACGGTAAAATCAGAAGGTTTGTGGCGTAGATATGGCAAATTTGTAAACAGCCTGAATGGTAAATACATAACTGCCGAAGACGTAAATACGTCTGCACGCGATATGGAATATATATCGCTGGAAACAGAACACGTAACGGGTGTACCAGAGTATATGGGCGGTAGCGGCGACCCTTCGCCATTCACTGCTTATGGCGTATTCATAGGCATGAAGGCATCTGCCAAAAAACTATGGGGTAACGACAGCCTGAGTGGTAAAAAAGTACTGGTACAAGGTGTAGGTCATGTTGGTCAGTATTTGGTAGGGCATCTGATAGAAGAAGGTGCGAAAGTATATATATCAGACATCAACGAAGCGAAAATCAAAGAAACAGTTGATAAATTCCGAAGTGTAGAAGTAGTAGCGGGCGATAAGATATTTGACTTGGAAATGGACGTGTATGCGCCATGTGCTTTGGGTGCAACTGTTAATACAGAAAGCATCGCAAAGATGAAATGTCCCATTATAGCAGGTGCGGCAAATAACCAATTGGCAGACGAAAATGTACACGGCCCGATGCTGGTGCAAAAAGGTATCATTTATGCGCCTGACTTCCTGATAAATGCAGGTGGTTTAATAAATGTGGGTGCCGAACTGGATGGTTATAACCGCGAGCGTGTAACGGGCAACGTAGAAAAAATATACGATCGCACGCTTGAAATCTATAAACTGTCTGAAACGGAAAACATCCACGCGCAAGCTGCCGCTATGAAACTGGCAGAAAAACGCCTGATGGATATTGCCAATGTAAAAGCGAGATTGTAATACAACAGATTTTTATATAAATGCCTCTCAAAAGAGAGGCATTTCTTTTTTATTTTTGCAGTCTGTCTCAGGGCAGTTTATATAAAGTACAAACACCAATATATCAATGCTTAGCTTACCACACCAAACCAATTTTTACAAAGGAAAAGTACGCGATGTTTATACCATTGCCGATACATACTTAGTTATGCAGGTAAGCGACCGCATTTCTGCATTCGATGTAGTACTACCCCGCCCTATTCCATACAAAGGACAAGTACTGAACCAAATAGCAGCACAGTTTCTGCAAGCTACCAGAGACATTGTACCTAACTGGATGATTAGCGCTCCTTTGCCTAACATTACGATAGGTTATAAATGCGAAACCTATCCTGTAGAAATGGTAGTACGTGGCTACCTGACAGGTCATGCATGGCGCACATACAAAAGCGGTGGACGCATACTATGCGGCGTTGCACTGCCGGATGGCATGAAAGAAAATGAACGCTTCCCTACCCCCATCATTACACCCACAACCAAAGCACATGAGGGGCATGATGAAGATATATCGCGCGAAGAAATCATAAGCCGCGGGTTGGTAACAAAAGAAGAATACGAACAACTTGAAAAATACACTCTAGCACTCTACCAACGCGGACAGGAAATAGCTAAAGAACGGGGATTGATATTGGTAGATACGAAATATGAATTTGGTAAACGTGATGGTGTTATACACCTGATAGACGAAATACATACCCCCGATTCATCTCGCTACTTCTACCTTGAAGGTTATGAGGAAAGGCAAGCAAATAATGAAGCACAAAAACAGCTATCCAAAGAGTTTGTACGTGAGTGGTTGATGGCAAATGGCTTTCAGGGCAAAGACGGGCAACAAGTACCCGAAATGACTGATGAAGTCGTTAAAAATATATCTGCCCGTTACATAGAGCTATATGAAAATGTTACAGGCAAACAATTTGTTAAAGAAGATGTTAGTGATACAGATATAGTGATAAGGATTGAAGAGGAGTTGAAGAAGTTGGGAGTTTAACCAATCTACTTTTTTTGAATTTTGAATTAAAGAATATGTCAACAACACATAGAATAATACGCGCCCCGAAAGGCAACCAACTGAACTGTAAAAACTGGATAAGTGAAGCAGCCTACCGTATGCTGCAAAACAATCTGGACCCGGAAGTAGCGGAACGCCCGGAAGATTTGGTAGTATATGGTGGTATAGGCAAGGCGGCTCGCAACTGGGAAAGCTTTGATAAAATATTGGAATTGCTGAAAGGGCTGAACGAAGATGAAACTCTGTTGGTACAGTCAGGCAAACCTGTTGGTGTATTACGCTCTCATAAAGACGCACCACGCGTTATCATTGCCAATTCAAACCTTGTAGGCCGCTGGGCAACTTGGGAGCACTTCCGCGAACTGGAAGGCAAAGGATTGATGATGTACGGGCAGATGACAGCCGGTAGCTGGATATATATAGGCTCACAAGGCATTGTACAAGGTACATACGAAACATACCTGTCGCTGGCGAATATGCACTATGGCGGTACACTGAAAGGCACACTGAATGTAACAGCTGGGCTTGGTGGTATGGGTGGCGCGCAGCCATTAGCTATCACTATGAATGAGGGTGTATGCCTCGCTGCAGAAGTAGAAGAATGGCGTATGCAAAAGCGTGTAGAAACCCGCTACCTTGATAAATACACACATAACATAGACGAGGCTATTGATTGGGCAGTAGCTGCTAAAAACAATAAGCAAGCAGTATCAATAGGCGTATGTTGTAACGTTGTCGACCTGCTGCAACGCCTTATAGACCGTAACATTACACCTGACACGCTAACTGACCAGACTTCAGCACATGACGAATTGATTGGTTATTTCCCCGAAGGAATGAGTGTGGAGGAAGCCAATACTTTACGTACCGCTAATCCGGAAGAATACATATCACATTCGCTCGATACAATGGCACATCACGTACGTTTGATGTTGGAATTGCAAAAGCGTGGTGCTATCACTTTTGATTACGGCAATAATCTTCGCGGACAAGCACACGACAAGCGTGGTGTGCAAGATGCGTTTAACTTCCCTGGCTTTGTGCCAGCTTACATACGCCCATTGTTTTGCGAAGGTAAAGGGCCTTTCCGTTGGGTAGCGTTGAGTGGCGATCCTGAAGATATTTATACCACAGATAAAGCATTGATGGAGCTCTTCCCTGAAAACAAAGGGTTGCAACGTTGGCTTACGATGGCAAAAGATAAAATTGCATTTCAGGGACTGCCGGCTCGTATCTGCTGGCTGGGTATGGGCGAACGTGAAAAAGCGGGTCTGTTATTCAATGAACTGGTACGCACGGGTAAAGTAAAAGCACCTATTGTAATTGGTCGCGACCATCTTGACTGTGGCTCTGTAGCATCTCCCAATCGTGAAACGGAAGCAATGAAAGACGGCAGCGATGCGGTGGCAGATTGGCCTATACTGAATGCGTTAATTAATACGGCAGGTGGTGCAAGCTGGGTATCTTTCCACCATGGTGGTGGTGTAGGCATGGGCTATTCGCTGCATGCAGGTATGGTGATAGTGGCAGATGGCACACAGGATGCAGAAGAACGTTTGCGTCGTGTATTGCACAACGACCCGGCTATGGGTGTATTGCGCCATACTGATGCTGGCTATGAATTGGCCGATGAAAACGCCAAAAAGTTTGGCCTTGACATTTGGTAATGCAGTTTTTATTATAATCAGTATAACCGTAGTAGTTACATTACCGCTACGGTTTTTTATTTGAGCTTCGCTATATTTGAAGTATGTACAGAATAGGACAAGGCATAGATTTTCATCAACTGGCAGAGGGGCGGGAGTTATGGTTAGGTGGTGTATTAATACCACATACCAAAGGTGCTGTAGGACACTCTGATGCAGACGTGCTGTTGCATGCCATCTGCGATGCCATGCTAGGTGCTTTGGCTTTAGGCGACATAGGCAAACACTTCCCTGATACCGACAACAAATACAAGGGTATAGATAGTAAGATACTCCTGAAACACTGCTACGAACTGATACAGGCGAAAGGATATACACTCGTAAACATAGATAGTACCCTCTTGCTGCAAGCCCCTAAGATAAAACCATACGTAGAGCAGATGCAGCAAGCCATTGCTAACATAACAGGGCTTTCTATTGATGATGTTTCCATCAAAGCCACTACCACTGAGCACCTTAGCTTTATAGGCCGCGAAGAAGGTGTTGTGGCTACGGCCAATGTATTGTTGCAGAAAATGTGATTTAATAAAGAATTAAGTCTACAAAACCATTGTGAGGCTTGACTTCTACAAGGTTATCTATTATATTTAGTAAATATCAAATAGATAACCTTATTTAATTTCTGTACGGTATGGATACAAATAAAAAATACGTCGCGCTGGTAACGGGTGGTACAGGTGGCCTCGGCACTGCTATCTGCAAGCGTTTGGCAAATGATGGCTTTCACGTAGTAGCCAATTACAGCAACAAAGAAAAAGCCTTGAAGTGGCAGGAGAAAATGCAAGCCGATGGCTACAACATAGACATGTATCAGGCCGATGTGTGCGACTATGAAGCTGTGGGCAATATGGTGCAACATATAGAAAGTGAGATAGGCCCAATTGATGCTTTGGTAAACAACGCCGGTATAACGCGCGACGGACAGTTTCGTAAAATGACACCCGAACACTGGGATGCGGTACTGAAAACAAATCTGTATAGCGTATTTAATTGTACACGACATGTTATCAACCAGATGATAGAACGCAACTACGGCCGTATCATCAACATATCATCTGTAAATGGTCAGCGTGGCCAGTTCGGTCAAGCCAACTACTCGGCAGCCAAAGCAGGTATGCATGGCTTCACCAAAACACTGGCAATGGAAGTAGCAAAAAAGGGAATCACGGTCAATACTATTTCACCGGGCTACATTGCTACCGATATGGTAATGGCAGTACCCGAAGAACACCGTAACAAAATCATTGCCGAAATACCCGTAGGTCGTATGGGTGGTACGGAAGAAATAGCACATCTGGTTTCTTTCCTCGCTTCAAAAGACACCAGCTTCATAACAGGTGCCAACTATGCTATCAACGGCGGACAACACGTGTACTAAATACTTTATGTCAATAATATGCTTGAAAAGTGCCTGTTGCAGGCACTTTTCCTGTTTTAAAACAGTTTGTAATAAATCCTCAAATCACAAATACTTGGCGTACATTTGCACCTCGTTTTCGGAAGCATGGAACACATTAGGAATTTCTGTATAATAGCCCATATTGACCACGGCAAAAGCACCTTGGCAGACAGGTTGCTGGAGTTTACCAAAACCATATCTGACCGAGATATGCAAGCACAGGTGTTGGACGATATGGACCTTGAGCGTGAGAAAGGCATCACAATCAAGAGCCATGCTATACAAATGGATTATGAGTATAAAGGCAAAAAATACGTACTGAACCTGATTGATACCCCCGGTCACGTTGACTTTTCATACGAAGTATCTCGCGCTTTAGCTGCATGTGAAGGTGCACTACTGCTGGTAGATGCATCGCAAGGCATACAGGCGCAGACTATCTCTAACCTATATCTGGCTCTAGAAAACGATCTTGAAATCATCCCTGTCATCAATAAGATAGACATGGAAGGTGCTATGATACCTGAAGTAACTGACCAAATTGTTGACCTGATAGGCTGCAAACCCGAAGACATCATTTTGGCAAGTGGTAAGAGCGGCATAGGGATAGAAGATATCATGGCAGCTATTGTAGAACGCATCCCAGCCCCGAAAGGAGACCCCACCGCTCCATTGCAGGCTTTGATATTCGATAGCGTATTTAACTCTTTTCGTGGCATTATAGCTTACTATCGCATTAAGAATGGCAGCATTAAAAAAGGTGAAAAAGTAAAATTCGTACATACAGATAATGAGTACTTTGCTGATGAAGTGGGTGTACTCAAATTAGGTTTGGCACCTAAGCAAGAGGTTAAGACCGGTGATGTAGGTTACATCATCACAGGTATAAAAAATGCAAAAGATGTAAAAGTTGGTGATACTATTACGTCATCCGCCAACCCTACACAGGAAGTGGTAAAAGGCTTTGAAGAAGTAAAGCCGATGGTATTCGCAGGTATCTTCCCCGTAGAAACGGATGATTTTGAAGAATTGCGTGACTGTATGGAAAAACTACAGTTGAACGATGCATCACTGACGTTTGAGCCAGAAACATCACAGGCACTTGGTTTTGGTTTCCGTTGCGGCTTCCTTGGTATGCTGCACATGGAGATTATTCAGGAACGTTTAGAGCGTGAGTTCAACCAAACGGTTATCACTACCGTACCCAACGTTAGCTTCAAAGCATATACAACACGCGAGCCGGATGTTGCCATCGTAGTAAACAACCCTACAGAGATGCCCGACCCAAGCCGCACCGAAAGGATTGAAGAGCCTTTTATACGTGCACAAATCATCACCCTACCCGACTATATTGGCAATATTATGAGCCTGTGCCTCGGCAAGCGTGGTATACTCATCAACCAACATTACCTGACACCTACACGTGTAGAGTTGATATTTGAATTGCCATTGGCAGAAATTGTATTCGACTTTTACGATAAACTGAAATCATCTACACGTGGTTATGCTTCGTTCGATTATCAACCACTTGACTATCGTGAAAGTGACATCATAAAAATGGATATACTGCTGAATGGTGATAAGGTAGATGCCCTAAGTGCATTGATACATCGTAGCCGTGCGCAAGACTTTGGACGTAAACTGTGTGCCAAACTGAAAGAGCTATTACCACGCCAGCAATTTATGATAGCCATACAGGCAGCAGTAGGTGCTAAGATAATAGCCAGAGAAACCATCTCTGCCATGCGCAAAGACGTTACTGCCAAATGTTATGGGGGCGACATAAGCCGCAAACGCAAGCTGTTGGAAAAACAGAAAGAGGGTAAAAAGCGTATGCGCCAGATAGGTAGTGTAGATATACCGCAAGAAGCATTTTTAGCGGTACTGAAACTGGATGAATAAAAAAATAAGCGCGTTAATCAACGCGCTTATTTTTTCAATCAATACTATTATTCTTTAAGAAACTTAGAACGAAGTACACTATCGAAGTTGGTATTTACTTCTATCATGTACAATCCTGGTGTTAATTGGGCAATATCCAGTTCAATTTTATTTTTACCCTCATCGATTATAGCATCTTTTATTAGTACAACTTTACCAGTAATATCAAACACCTTAATTTTTGCTTTTGCTGCAGTTTTACCATCTATTTGAAGAGCAACTACTGTACTAGCTGGGTTAGGCATAATACCATTTAACACAAGTTGCTCGTTTTGGGTAACAATATTAGTTTGTGTGCTTTTCCCTTGTCCACCAAATCCACCATCACCACCATCAGTGGGATACTCATTAATATCCTCTATGCAAATATCTATACATGTTGTACATCTACCTACAGCAGTTAAACATATTTTATATGTACCTGGTATTACACCACCTAATGGACTTGTGGGATATGCGTGGGCAACGCTTACAGGGCCAATATAACTTGAAAGTGGTGAACCGTCACCCCAATCAACAACAAACGCATTCGGACCGGTATGGCTACCTTCAAAAGATAGGCGTATTTCCCAAGGCTTTTCAGAACTACCATATACTTTAAAATGTGGATTGCATGGTCTTGTATCATTAGTATTACCCACAATTTCTTCTACACCATCGGTATTACCGGGTATATAATTTGTAACAACAGGCTCATTTAAGCATAGCTTCGCTCTTTTTCTTAAACAACTACCAATTTGCAGGCTGGCAGAATAATTACCATAAGTAGGATATGTATGGCTGATAAGACCAGCAACTGAAGAAGTAGTGCCATCACCAAACTGCCAGTCGTATCCTGCAGGGTGAGCAAAAGTATTTGGCCAAAAGTCAACATCTAATGGGTTAAAAGTAGAGTAGTTATAATCAAAGTTTGAAATTGCACTACAATCTTCTTCAATTTTTATGTAATCGATTTCGAATTCTACGACATTTTTTATTGAACTTGTACCTAAATAAAAACTGTGATTCAAATATGTGTGCAATGCAAATATTGTCGGTGGAATACCAGATGTTGGTACGGTATAAGTAATTGAATAATTAGTCGTTGTGCCAGACCAAAAAACACCAGGAACAATGCTTCCTATTAAATCAACAGCTGTTGTATTAGTATTATATTGTGTAGGTCTATTTCCCCAATAATCCCAATTATGTGTGCCAAATGTTGTTGGATCTGTAGTATTAAAATTCCATAAATATTGTTCCTGACAACAAACATTATTATAAATAGTTTCTTCTAGTTGATTTCCAGAGTAAAGCTTTATTGCAGCAGATTGGGTAGGGAAAGAGCCCGAAGCTGCAGTCATGCCTTTTATCCCAACATTAATTATGTATTTTTTACCTGGTATAAAATTAAAATTCGTAAAAATACCCTCACCTCTACCTTTTTCACCATGTTCATTATCCAGGCTACCATCAGCCACTATACCAATTGTTGTAGGAGATACATAATGGGGTGTCCCAATACGAAACCATCTATTCGCATTACTAGCAGCGGAACAACTACTACTACTTCCTGTACAAAGAATGTCAAACGTACCACAATAAACTTCAGGACTACTACACTTATCAATTGCAGTTCCGAAACCATCCATATGAGAAAATAATGTCTGTCCATAACCAACATGCTGCAATAGCAGCAATAAAGCAATAAGTACTTTTTTCATAAAAAAAACTTGGTTTAAATAAGTGAAATAAAATTGATTCAGATTAATCGCGATTGAATCTGTATGCAACATATAATCAACTTGTGTCAAACTAATATCACATTTGACGAATAGGCGGTTTCATTCATCGAAAGTACTCTTTCATCAGACGAATGAAAAAAGCCATGTACTGATACATGGCTAAAATTTATTGCTATATATACCATTCATTAATCCCTCCTGCCACCAAACAAACGTAACAACATCAGGAAGAGGTTGATGAAATCAAGGTACAAATTGAGCGCGCCCATGATGGCGAGTTTCTTTGTATCAGATGCAGCAGTGCCTTCAAATTCTATGCCTTCACCAATGCGTTTCAGTTTTTGTACATCGTAGGCGGTAAGACCTGTAAATACTGCCACGCCGACTATGCTGATGATGTAACCCATCCTGTCGCTACCCAAAAACATGTTGATGAGTGATGCGATAACAATGCCTATCAACCCCATCGTAAGTATGCGTCCGAAAGATGTCAAGTCTTTATCAGTTGTATAGCCCATCACCGCCATAATACCGAACATAAGCGATGCTGCCGCGAAACAACCTATTACAGAGCTTGTAGTATATATCAGCAGTATAAAACTTAAACTAATGCCTGTTACTGCCGCATACGCGATAAAAAACAATACCAATGCGGTAGCTGAAAGCCTGTTGAAAGCGAAAGACATGGTAAGTACAAATGCAAGTGGTGCAAAAGTTACTATCCACCCCAGCATATTAAGCCCGGTCGCTGTAGAGTTAATAAGCAGACCTATTAATGACTTATTTGACGCAAACAAAAATGCTGTGAACGCCGATATCGCCAATGCGGCAAACATCCACAGAAAAACATTTGCCATAAAATTTTTGGCAATGGTACGCTTGCCTGTACCTGCTACGGCATAGTCTGTAAAATTGATAGGTGTGTTACGATCTTCCATTATTATATATTTATGTACTGTAAAGTAACATAAAAATTAGTTAACACAAATGCAAAAGCCGATGCATTAGCACCGGCCTTGTAGAATGCAACACCCCTATTGCATATTCTTTAATGCTTTCTGTTGTGATGAGGTGGCGGAGGTGGCCCAAACCGTCTGGCTATTGCCTCTATAAATTCATCGTATAGTTTGTACTGTTCAGGTTTTAATATCGTCTTCAATTCGCGGAAGTGGTTGAAATTCACCATTTCTTTTGCACGGTTATTGGCAGCAATCAGCAGCATCAGGCTATCAGTCTTTGTGCTATCCACCACTTCGTCATGCAGCAATTTAAAGAGTGCATCGTGCAATTGTTTACTTTCTTCGCGCAGTTGTCTGCTATCGTGCTGATGCTTATCCCGCAATCCATCAAATTTCGCTTGCTGTGATTCGTCCAGTTGCAGGCTTTCAATAATAAAAGGTGCCGGTTCTCCCTTGTGGTATCGCCCCATGTCTTTGGGTTCCGCATTCTTACCTTTCCACAAATACGCTAATACACCAAAATTCAGCAATAATAGTGCTAAGATGATTATCCTGTAAAATGTTTCCTTGCTCATATACCTCCCATTTCTCCGTTATCCAAAATGCCATAATACTCCACTACAGCCCTTGCATCGCCAGATGGCATCGCGTCTTGTTTTTTAGACAATAATGCCAGATTCAGCATAATCAGTACTGCTACACTAGCAGCAGCAGCAGATAACGTACCTAACGATACCGTTCTACCCTTTGAAAATGGGATGGATACACGTTGCTCTATCAACCTGAACAAGGCATCATTCGGCACTGCCCTTGCTGCTCCATCCATACTATTTAGTATGTCCTCTGCTTGCCTGTTAAACGTTTTTCGTTTCATTGGTATATTCTTTAGACGTTATTTTTTATATTATCCTTCGTCCGACTTATAATAATCCGACAATATTTTTCTCAAGTTGGCTTTTGCCCGTTGCAATAAGGATTCTACTGCTTTTTCGCCTACTCCCATTATGTTGGCTATTTCTCTTTGTGAAAGGCCCTCAATTTGTTTTAAAATAAATGCTGTTTGCTGGTTTTCTGGCAGTTGGCGGATGGCTTTGAACAGCATTATTGATTGCTCCCTATTTTCTGCTTTTACACCAGGGTGTTCAAACGTAGGTGCATCGTGCATCAAAGCCCCCGTATCTCTGTTAAAGATGCTGGTTAAAAAAGAAAAGCGTTTTTGCCTGTTATTATATCTCAGCCTGTCAAGACATTTGTTTACCGTTATACGGTATATCCAAGTAGATACACTCGCATTGCCCTGATATTTGGCGGCAGCATGGTGTATCTCTACAAACACATCTTGCGTAGCTTCTTCTGCATCACCCGTATTTTGCAGGTAAGACAAGCAGGTATTGTAAACCCTTGCCTTAAACAACTCGTATAGCTGCCTGAAAGCGTCATTATCGCCTTTTGCTATGTATTGTAATAATTCTTCAGGCAACATACTTTACAATAAGTTTTACAATATATAGAAATCTGTCTCAATCGTTCAAACATGAGAATAAGTATTTTCGCAACAGATATGAATACTGTACGAAGTTTGATTGCTATACTGCTATTTGCTGTACCATATATATCGCTGGCACAAGATGTAAAAACCATCAGGCTGAAACCGAACAAAAACCTGTACAAACCACGCAACTATTACGTAAGCAAAGTAGTTGATGCAAGAGATGACACAACGAATATCGGTATAATACGGACAGGCATTATCAACAAACCTGTCCCAGTAACACTGGATGGCGGGGTTGCGCAGTCCATTAGTCAATTCATCAACAGCAGCATACAGCAAGATGAAAACAATGATGCAATGGAAATGCACATTACACAACTGAAAATTGCAGAAAAGAATGTAGATGTGCGCCAACAGTCAGAAGTGGCTTTTGTTGTTGCGTTTTACCAAAATAGCAATAAACTGGTAGAATATACTGGCTCATCGTATATACAAAGTGGTTTTGATGCCGGTGCTTATTTAGAAAAGCTGATAAAAGGCAGCATAGAGCGTAGCCTGAAGGATTTTGACAAGTGGTACACACGCACCGAAACTACTGCAGGTGTGCAAACAACTGTTCATTTTCTGTCAACCACTGACGACAATGATTTAATATTGTATAGTAACCAACGTAAACTAAAACTCAATGATTTTCAGGGTGAGCCTGATGAGATGAGCAAAGGCAGTGCTGCTACGTATAGCGGTATAGGTATGAAATATACACACGAAAGAAAAGGAAGGACAGTCAAGCTGGATGTAACTCTATATGTGTACTTCGACAAATCAAAATCTTGGTGTAAGGAAAATGGCAGAAGCGCAAAAACCCTCAACCACGAGCAACTGCATTTTGACATTACCGCACTCAATGCATGTGCGCTAATGCAGGAAATAAAGACTTTCAACTTCAGTATAGAAAACTATGCTGCTGAACTGGAAAACCTGCTCAAAGAGGCAGATAAAAGCGGCAGCAAACTACAAAACGATTACGACAGGGAAACCACACATGGCATCAAACAAGAGATACAAAACCAATGGGACGAAGACATACGAACCAAGTTGGCAAACGTATACTGTTACTAATAGCCGATTTAACACAGCTTTATAAAACAGCATTCATTTTTCATTATAGCTTTGACAACTATTAATACAGCAATCTATGCGTAGCAACCACGAAATTGATTACCGCATCGTCGGCGAAGAGATGCAATATGTAGAGGTAGAGCTCGACCCGCAAGAGACGGCTATTGCAGAGGCAGGTAGCTTTATGATGATGGACGATGGCGTACAAATGGAAACCATCTTTGGCGATGGCAACCAGCAGAACAAAGGCATCATGGGTAAACTACTTTCAGCTGGTAAGAGGTTATTAACAGGTGAAAGTCTTTTTATGACCACCTATACCAACATAGGTCAAGGTAAAAAGCGTGTATCGTTTGCATCACCTTATCCAGGCAAAATCATTCCACTTGATTTGCAAGAACTTGGTGGTAAAATCACGTGCCAGAAAGACGCTTTTCTCTGCGCGGCAAAAGGAGTAGCTATTGGTATTGAATTTCAAAAGAAACTGGGTACAGGGTTATTTGGTGGCGAAGGCTTTATTATGCAAAAGCTGGAAGGAGATGGTATGGCTTTTGTACATGCAGGTGGCCACGTATTGCAACGTGAACTGCAACCCGGCGAAATGCTGAAAATAGATACTGGTTGTGTAGTGGCATTCACACGTAGTATTGATTACGACATACAATTTGTAGGTGGTGTAAAAAACACACTATTTGGTGGAGAGGGTGTGTTTTTTGCTACGCTACGCGGTCCGGGTACTGTATGGATACAGACTTTGCCCATCAGCAGGTTAGCAGGGCGCATACTGGCTTACGGCACATACAACCGTAAAGAAGAAGGCAGCATACTGGGTGGCATAGGCAATATGCTCGACGGTGATGGTTGGAGGTAAGGGATATAATTCCCTTTAAAGATAAATAGGTTAATAAGTGAGCAGGTGGAGATTACGACCATACTGCAAGCTTATTAACCTATCCTATTTATAACCTACCGCATTCCCTGCTTGTAATCACTCATTTTTACATTGTAGTTAGCCGTTTGGTTCAGGTTTACTACCTGCATCTTACTTTCTATCTGGTCGTTTTTGTAAAAGCTACCTTCCATCATCATACCCGCCATTTTGTTAGTACCCATATAGGCATAGGGGCTACGCATAAAGCTCTGTGATATATCTATCGGCAACTTACCGGCTATCCATATCTCGCTGCGGCGGTTGCGGTCTTCATCTATACACACATATTCCTCACAGCTATACCCTTCTATGGTTTTTGTTTTACCTGTTTTTTTGCAGTCGTTTTTGTACTTGCCATCCGTTTGTTGTTTCCCACGGTTGGCTTGTGCCTCAGCACTCATAAACGCGTTGATGTTCATTGCCATGTAGGTTTTCTCATTCTCGTCTATCATCACCGTACTGTTATTGTCATAGTCATATATCATAAACATCACACTGCGCTTGCGTTTGGCATTCTTATCATCCATCCTGGCAGCAAAGTATTTTTCATTGCCATTCAGGTAGTAGTCTATCTCATTCTCATCTTTGGGTTCACCATCTTTATAGCTGGTTATGCGCATCCGTAGCGATATAGGAAATTTGTACTCGTCTTCTGTCTTCCCATTCATGGCGCTGTTCAGCCAATCCATACCTTTTTGCTTGTCGGCAGCGTGCTCGTTTTCGTATTTCTTCTCTATGGCGCGCCTTGCGTAGCCGCTGCCAGGCTGTGCATATATGGTGTTGCAGATGGCAGCCAATACTATTGTAAAGACTAATTTTTTCATATCGTGGTGAGATTTGATTATAAAATTAGTAAAAACATCTATGCGTACGCGTTAATTTATAAATGCTATTTAACAGATTCTTGCAACAGGATTACTTATTTTCATGCACAGATATATGCGTTGGAAACAACTGAAACGGCTGTTGCAGTATTACCTGCAATACATTCCATTTACCATCAACACCTTGCTCTATGGCATGGCTGCCTACATAGGGTATCGCATACTCTATCAGCCATTGCAAAAAGATGAAGTAGCACCTTTCCGTCCATTTGTAATACTGATGGGCAAAGTTGTGTTCTGGTTTTTGGTAGCGTTGGTGTTGCTATCTATACTCAGCACATTTGCCAGTTGGCTCTACTATTTATGGCTGAAGCACAATAAACAATACAAACTGGAAGTAAACTTCACTACCGAAACAGTAAACGGTAAAAAGAACAAACTCTTCCTGCAGGCTGCCATCAATGGCGTTTATCGTCCGCTATTAGGATTTATAAAAGGTAGGCTGTTTTACGACAACCACCAAATGACAGAAACTTTCAGCCTGCTATCCAATAAACGAAAAGAAAAAAGCCTGTGGCGCGCTGCCATTAAGGGGCGTAGCCGAATAGAACTACCCGACATAAAAGAATATGAACTGAAAGGCGGTTTTGTATTCTTTGAAGATATGCTGAATATATGCAGGCTGGCTGTGGCACAACCCATTGGCGGGCATTTTTCGCAACCACCTGTACTGAAAGAAGATGACGACCGCGAGGTATATCCTAAGAAGACAGAAAGTATGGATGTGCGTATTGAACAGCTAAGACGCGTGGAGGGAGAGTATTTGAACTATAAAGACTTTGAGTCGGGTGATGATGTGCGTAGGATAGTATGGAAGGTATATGCCAAAAGTGGGGAGTTGGTTGTACGTGTACCCGAATTGTACGAACCATATGCATCTCACCTATATTTCTATGCTTCGTTTCAAAGTGTATTACAACCACAATGGATAAACGAGGGGTATTTTAAAGAGATGCTGAACTACTATAAAAACCATGTGTGGACGGTTTACGATGCACTCAGCAAAAAAGAATGGGCATTACGTTACATACCCGACCAGCAGTTTAATATTCCCGAACACTTGGCCGAATCCGACAAAACATCGCGTATCATCAGCAACAGCGAGTGGAATAATGAAAACACTTTGCAACAATACTTCAACCCAAGGCATGGCACTGTACTGTGTATATCTTCTTTAACAGATATTGATGAATTGGAAACCTTGTTGCACCAATGCGATGCCAGCACGGTTATCTACTTTATAAAGCTATCTGGAGTATTTCGTCAGTTTGCAGCTTGGACATGGCTTAAACGCCTTGTATTGTTGCCACCCAAAGACAGGTTGAATAAACTACGCGCAACATGGATATTATCTCCACTTAGGCTACAGGTGCAGAAGCGTGAAAAAGCCATAGAAGCCATGCTGAATAAGGCAAATGCCACTACAGGAATATTATAGTATCATTACCAAATCAATAATTCTACACGCCATCAACTGGCAATGGTGTAACTTTCAATTATTATTCATTTAAAACATCAAAACTATGCTCGACCAATTAATGAACATCATAAAAGAACACGGACAAAAAGCCGTAGTTGAAAACAATGAAGTACCCAACGAACATAACGATGCCGTGATGCAGGAAGCGGGTAGTTCCATCTTCGGTGGCTTGCAGCAAATGATAAGCAATGGCAAAATGGAAGACCTGACGGGCCTATTACAGGGCAATAACAACAACGCAGCCAATGGCCTTGCTGAAAACTTTGCAGGCAGCATTGCACAGAAGTTCGGCATCAATACCGAGTCTGCCAAAAACATTGCTGGTGGATTGATACCTCAGGTACTCGGCTCATTGGTAAACAAAGCAAAAGACCCCAACGATAAAAGCATAGACTTGCAAGGCATCTTAGGCTCGCTGACAAGCGGTAACGGGGGCGGCGTGCAGAACATCCTCAACTCTGTAGGCAGCCAGTTTGGGTTAGATAAAGACAAAGATGGCGATGTGGACTTTGGCGACATCACCAAAATATTTGGCAAGTAAGAAAAAAGAAAGGGTTGTGTTTTACAACCCTTTCTTTTTCCACCTGATGGCGTAGCTGATATAAAAATTGAAATCGAAAATGCTGTTCTTATCGCCCCTGCCATAACCGGCCACATAAGGTGGTGGCAGGTCTTTAAATTGTTTTCCGTTCAATAAAAATTTACCCCTGATAGTCCACCCTGTAAAGATTCCTCTAACCAGTTCTACGCGTACGCCCCCTGTCAGTTCCAGCCAATGCGCAGTAAGGTTTTTACCGGGTATTGTTCCGTTGATATTGCCCCAGAAACTATCGAAGATGGTATAGCGTGCTTCAGAGCGTTCTATAAAAGCCAATGCATAACGCACACCTACAAATGCCTGATCCCAATCATTAGGAAACAACCGTGTAAACAAACCCTTATTAATACCAGCTTTGAAAAACGTATTGCTGCTGCTGTAGTTAAGGTATGAAGAATCCTGATACCCCCTGCCCCAGCCCGCATCCAGCACATAGTATATATCTTTCTTTCTGAAAAAGTCCAGTTCAAATTCGTACGCCTGTCTTTCAGGTACAAAGTTGGTAATGATGGGTTTGCTGATATCGAAACCTATACGTAGCTGATAAAACGAATCTATTGCAGCTGGCTTATCCGTTTCGTCCTCATCATCCTGTGCATGCAGGTTGAAGCTGAACAACAAAAATAATATGCTAGTAAAATATTTTGACATGCTGAACATCTGCCTTACCGTCAATATTTCCGTTGATTAGTTTTACGGAATCTATCCTGTTAAATGTGTATTTATAATCGTTGATTACATAATTGTACGTGTACCCGCAAGACTTTGACAGAAACACCAGATTGCGCTGATAATACAGTGTAATAGTATCCAGTGCCGCCATAGTTGAGTCTGGTGTAATAAACCATTTTACGCTATCCTTCATGGGCGACACCTGCATGTAAAAATCTTTCACCTTTTTGCCGCCAATGTATATTACCTGGTTGGTCTCAGCATAGCCTACAATGGGGTTTGGCAGTAAGCTGTCTTTACCCAAAGAGCCTGTATCTGCGGGCTGAAACGTACCTATTCTTACATATACATTCTTGGGTTGCAGGCAGGGGTCGGCAATGCGCTGACATGCTACTTGCATGACAATTACTGTAAATAATATGAAAAACAAAACGTATGTACTGCCCTTAGTCATTCAGCGTAGCCAGCAATTTATCTATTTCCCCGAGTACGGTATCCAATTGTTTCTTTACAACTTCTTTGTCTGTTTCATTCAGCAACGAGGTTGACATTTGTGCTGCCATCAGGTTTTCTTCCAGCAGCGTCAGTTTGCCACTCAGTGTTTCTATTTCTTTTTTCTGATCGGCAACAGTTGTACTAAGCCTGTTATTTTCGGCTTGCAGCAATGCATATTTTTTCAGTAATGCATCAAGTTTATCGTTCAGTAGCGATAGCTCCTGCATTATTCACGTATTTGTGCCTGTAGTTTGGTTTTGTATGCATTCATCAACTGTTGCATCACGGCTTCTATTTCCGTATCTGTTAAGGTACGGTCTTGCAGTTGAAAAGTATAGCTCAACGCGTAAGATTTTTTTCCTGCACCCAGTTTTTCACTTTCAAATACGTCAAACAATCCAAAACCTTTCAACGCGTCTATTTTTTGTTGTTCCGTTATCTGCTGCACATCGTGGTAAGAAACCGTCTTGTCAAGCACAATCGCTAAGTCCCTTTCTACAGCAGGGTATTTAGCTACTTCCGCATACTTAACCTTATTAGCAGCTATAGCTCGTACCCATACATCCCAATTGATGTAGCCATAGTACACATCCTGTTTTATATCAAAAGCGTTCAGCCGTTTACCATCTACTTGCATAATGGTACATAACACTTCATTCTTCCACTTCCACGACGTGCCGTATTCATCATACACCAGTGATGTTTTGTGGATACCGCTTTGCAGCAGCAGATTTTGCAATACACCTTTCAGGTAATACAAATCGGCAGGTATTGGTTTTGCATTCCAGTTTTGGGTAGTGATGTTGCCTGTCAGGTATAGTGCTAGTTGGTTGGCTTCTGCATATTTCCCGTTGTGTTGTGCATATACTTTACCAAACTCGTACATAGCAAGGTTGGTATTCTTACGATTCACGTTGTATTGCAATACTTCCAGACCGCTTTCCAGCATAGATGGGCGCAACACGTCTAATTCACTGGTTAGGCTGTTCAGCATTTTCACCAAATCTGTACGCTCCGGATAATACTTACTGTTGACGATGGAATTGGTTACTATCTCGCTAAAGCCCATACCCGTGAGCAAGCCAGCCATTTTTTCACGGGGCTTACGATCATTCTCCATAGGTTTAGTAAGTGATATGTTCAATTTCGATGGTATCTCAATATTATCTAACCCATCAATTCGCAATATCTCTTCTACAATATCAGCAGGTTGTGTTACGTCTGTTTTATTACTCGGCACTTGCAGTATTAGTCCATCTGTATCTTCCCTATCAATTACGAAGCCAAGTGCAGACAATATATTCTTAATTGTATCCTTGCTATAATCTTTACCACTTAGCTTGCGTATATACTCATACGTAGCATGCACCTCTACAGGTATCAGTTCTTTAGCATATACATCTATGATATCTGAAGCTATCTCTCCGCCAGCTACCTCTATTATCAATGCTGCTGCACGTTGCAGGGCAGGTATTACATTGTTCATATCCACCCCTTTCTCAAAATGCGTGGCAGCATCTGTACGCAAACCATGATGCATAGAAGTACGGCGTATATAGGTAGGATGGAAATAAGCACTCTCTAAAAATATATTCGTGGTATTGTCGCTTACACCACTGTGCACGCCACCAAACACACCTGCTATACACATACCGTCAGCACTGTTGCATATCATGAGGTCGTTATCTTTCAGCTTTCTTTCTTTTTCATCCAGCGTTACAAACAGGCTGTCTTGCGGCAAAAACTGCACGTTGATTTCATTGCCCTTTATCTTATCCGCATCGAATGCGTGCAATGGTTGCCCGAACTCATGCAATACATAGTTGGTAATATCTACCACATTGTTGATGCTACGCGCGCCAATGGCTTTCAGCCTTTGCTGCAACCAATCCGGGCTTGCACCTACTTTTACTCCTTTTATGCTGATACCCGTATAGCGCAGGCAGGCTTCTGGTGCTTTGATGTTTACTTTTATTTCAAGCGAATCTATACCCTTATTTGGTACTAAAGTAGGTGGCAATAATACTTCATATTTACTGCCTTTGTGGTGTGTTAAATAAGCACATACGTCCCTAGCTACACCTATGTGGCTCATGGCATCGCTACGGTTGGGGGTAAGCCCTATGTGTATCACATCATCCGCATCAGGAATGTTGAAGTATGTTTTGGCAAGCATTCCTACAGGCGCATCATGTGGTAGTATCATAATCCCCGCATGGCTGCTACCAAGGCCTATCTCATCTTCAGCACATATCATGCCTTCACTTTCTTCACCCCGTATTTTCGCCCTTTTTATCAGGAAAGGTTCACCATTAGTAGGGTGTACAGTAGTGCCTTCAGGGGCTACCACTACTCTTTGCCTTGTCGCTACGTTAGGTGCACCACATACTATATTCAGCTCCAAACCGTTACCAATATTCACTTTTGTCAGGCTTAGTTTATCAGCATTAGGGTGTTTATGACAATTTATGATTTCGCCAATAACAAGCCCCGCAAGGCTTCCCGGTATATATTCAGCTTTTTCTACGGCTTCTACTTCTAATCCTATGGAAGTCAATATTTTACTCAATTCAGCTACCGGTATGGGTTCCGGCAGGTATTGCAACAGCCACTGGTACGAAATGGTCATCTGTTTTGTATAAAATTTGTTGTAAAGATAGCCTATCGGCAGAATGTTTTAAGTAATTCGCATCATTAATGAAATATCTCTGAAAAAAAGATTTATGCACAATTATATGTGATTAACCTGTGGATTGATGTGATTAGTAGTGTAACTTTGTTAGTAACCTAAGCGTTTGATGTTCCACAGGTGGGTAAACTGTTGGTTTCGGGTTAATTAAGGGCTGAAAATTAATTATTAATCTCCCTATTGACGAGTCATTTTTCAAGTTTACATTAGTCCTCCGCCTCAGGAAAAACGCTAAAGTAACAGGGTTGACAGATGATGAAATTGTTAATGAATGATTACCTCTAGGTTAATACAGTGTAAACAAATACAGGAGCGGATTTAAGATAACAGAATTACATAAAGACTAAAAGACTAACCCAAAGATGGCAGTAAACATCAAAAAAGACTTTGGAAATACCAGGAACAGGAAACCGGACATTACCAACCTGGTATATGGCAAAGTACCCCCACAAGCTCCCGAACTGGAAGAAGCAGTGCTCGGTGCCATTATGCTGGAAAAAGATAAACTGGCAGAGGTACTTGAAATAATACAAAGTGAGGACTGCTTTTATGTAGATGCCCACCAAAAAATATACGCAGCGGTAAGGCGCCTTTTCGATAAGGGTATGCCGGTGGATTTGCTGACTGTAACAGAAGAGCTGCGTAAGAGCAACGAACTTGAAATAGTAGGTGGAGCCTACTACATCACCCGCTTGACGATGAGCGTAGTATCGAGCGCACACGTTGAAGCGCACGCTCGTATTGTGATGGAGAAATTCATCCAACGCGAACTGATACGCATTTCAGGGCAGGTTATTGGTGATGCGTATGAAGACAGCACCGATGTTTTCGACCTGCTCGACAAAGCAGAAAGCAACCTGTACGAAATAACTGATAAGCACTTACGCAAGAACTTTACTAGTCTGAAGGATGTATTGGTGCGTACTGTACAAGAGATAGAAGAAGCCAAAAACAAAAAAGACGACCTGACGGGTGTACCATC
Organism: uncultured Chitinophagaceae bacterium; assembly: GCA_937919945.1. Taxonomy (GTDB): domain Bacteria; phylum Bacteroidota; class Bacteroidia; order Chitinophagales; family Chitinophagaceae; genus Polluticoccus. The sequence continues at coordinate 22,564 of CALESY010000063.1, forward strand.
TGGCTATGCACCGCTAGACAAACTGACCAGTGGTTGGCAAAAGACAGACTTAATAATATTAGCTGCCCGCCCTGCGGTGGGTAAAACGGCCTTCTGTCTGAACCTTGCTATGAACGCAGCCATGCACACAGGCAAGCCATTCCCCGTAGCCTTCTTCTCGTTGGAGATGGGTGCAGGGCAGTTAGTAAAAAGGATGTTGGCAGCAGTTACAGAAGTACGCATGGATGCTATCACCAAAGGGCGGATGGAAGAGCATGAGTTTGTGCAAATGACACAACGCATGAACAAGCTGGCACAAGCTCCCATATTCCTCGATGATCAGGCAGCACTAAATATATTTGAATTAAGAGCTAAGGCAAGAAGACTTAAACAAAAGCATGATATTCAACTGATTGTAATAGATTACTTGCAGTTGATGCAAGGGTCTGTTAACAATGGCGGCAACCGCGAACAGGAGATTTCTAAAATAAGCCGCGACCTGAAAGCACTGGCAAAAGAACTGGAAATACCCATTATTGCCCTCTCTCAATTGAACCGCTCAGTGGAAAGCCGTAAAGAAAGTAAAGTACCTCAATTGAGCGACCTGAGGGAATCGGGAGCCATAGAGCAGGATGCCGACATGGTTATGTTCCTCTACCGTCCTGAATACTACGGTATAAATAACGATGCGATGGGACAACCTATAGAGGGCGAAACCCACGTGCACATAGCCAAGCACCGTAATGGTAGTACCGATACGGTAAAAGTGCGCTTCATAAAAGAATACCAGAAGTTTGTTGACTTGCCCGATGATGATTTTGGTGGTGGCAACTTCGGCGGATTTGGCGGCGGTGGTGGTTTTACTCCACCCGCACCGGGCGACAACCCGAGTGCAGGCATCCGCAGAGACAGGAACGACCTTAGCGATTTTGGTGGTAGCAAGATGTTTATACCCGGTGGTTTTCAAACCATGCCATCCAAAGCCAACGACTTCAATTTTGATGATGATGCCCCACCCTCATCTCCATTCATCAAACGCCCCAACCCCGGACCTGATGAAGACGCACCTTTTTAACACTTACTAATATGAAATATAAGGCCACCTGAAACGGGTGGCTTTTCATTGCTATATCCGCTTCCCTACTCTATTCCAAGTTACTGTCTTATACCTTCTTTGCGTAGCAAACATAAGCGTTATGCTGTCTTTGTGAGGGTAAGTATTTAGCTGCCATGTACAGGTGTCGCCACCGGATATGCCGTGACCTATGTAATTACCATCACTCTGCTTGGTACAGATGGCTACCGGCAAATACGCACCATGCAATATGATATTATTAGCTTCTCCTTTTGAAAGCAGGATAGTGTCTTTATATATCAAGCTATCATGAATGATATTCCATGTGTTAAGGTCAGCTACTTTTACGTCATGCATTATTACATCACATTCATACCGGCCATATAATTCGTATGTAAATACCGGGGTGGGCTTTCTATTACAGCCATTGATACTGGCAATTACTATAATACAAAAGGCTAATACAGGTTTTTTATACATAAAAAAGGGGTTTATATATAAGTATCAAACAATTTACAGGTTTATTCTCGTATCAAAGTCATAATAGCTTCATATATCTTAATAGATAACAAGAAAATCAGGCAATTTATTATACTACTATTTAAAATATTTTGTAGTATTATGTCACTAAATCCGATAGAATGAAGAGAATAATTGCCTCATTTTTACTACTTGTATTCGGTGCTATATTATTGAGCAGTTGTTATGGCTCAAAGCACAAAACCAAGCTGAACCATCAACGTAGCCATAACAGCCGTCACTTGCGCTGGGGGTAATAATATTGCCTGCACTTTATACTGATTATACAATACTATTACAAGACAATCTTAAAGGGTTGTCTTTTTTTATTTATAGTCCTTCTTTGCCCAGCGGATAGCAGGTTGCATCCATTCATCCATTGGTTTAAAGAGAAAACCATGTTTCAAACCGGTATGCAATTCAATTTCTTTGTAGTGCACAACATCTTTACCGGCTTTCACTTTTAAAGGCTCACAGCTTTTACCTATCACGTCAGATTGCTCATAGATAGATAGAATGTTGCCGCAAAAATGCAGGCGTGGGTTATCAATCAAGTCATCATCGCAACATGCAATGAACACAAAGTTGAGTTCAGGATTTCGTTGCAAGCCTGATACGCACATAGCTATGTAAGAGCCTTTAGATGTACCAACCACCGTTATATCCCTTGGCTTTACACCTTGGTTCAATAAACTGTCAATTTGTTTGCTTACTTTCTCGGCATACTCATGCGCATCTGTACCGCGCTTGCGTAGCTCACTGATTACCACAAAGCCTGCACTGCGAAACTTACTGACGATGGCGCTATACTCAGCCTTCCCATATTCAGGATGCACACCAGCCTCTCCTTGTATCTCTAAAAATGCGTTGTGCAGAAAAAAGATAAATTGTTGTGCATGGACTCCATTACAAAACAAAATCATTAAAAAAGAAGCAGCTATTTTTTTCATATCGACAGTATATACTCTATGTTATTTCCGTTATCCGTATTATATCATTTGTTGCCGGTTGATAAACAGCTTGGGCATAAAGAAAAAATAACCAATTCTATATCAACAAGATATAATCGCAAGATATCATGTTTTGTTGCATTTTGTTGCTGTTTTTGCTATTCATATTACTGCAACAATTGCAATGCACAACAACATCTTTATGTTTTCAATACCTTAAAAAAACAAAAATACACATACGGATTTTCAGACTTTTTACATAACAAATTTACAAAATAAATTAAATAACTACAATCGCACTTTGAAACCCCAATTAAAAACTATACCATCTAACGGTGCCCATACTTCTGTTAGCTGTGGTGTGTTGTATGGTTGGCTACGAAGGCTGCCATATTTCGTCTGCCGTACATTTGTAAAGTTTTCTACATTAGCAAAGAGGGCAAAGTGTTTCCACATACGTTCTACTACAGCACCGTAAGTCCAGTAACCAGGTGTGATGGTACCGTTACTAAGCACCTGGTTACTTTTATATTCATAATCGAATCCGATACGCCATTTGTGCGGAAGGCTATACAATACATCACCCTTAATGCTATGGTTGGGCGTAAGCGGCACATCCCTAACCCCACCTGCTATATGTGTTGTAGCATTGGTATAGGTATAGCCAACAAAAACAGTAAAGTCATTGAAGCCAAATTTGAAAAATGTTTCCGCTCCATAGCTCTGCATATAACCTGTAGAGTTTACAAAGCTGTAATAGCCTGTAATACGGTCGTTCGTCAATACCATCGGCTTATCCAAATAGGTATAAAAAAACATTTGATTTATGGCAATGAATATGCGCTTACCTAGAAATGTTTTATATCCAATATCTGCACTACCGCCGTAAGACTCTTCTGCTACAGATGTAAGCCTGTCTATAGGCAATACGTTCTGATACCCTAAAAGTTCTGCTTCCTGATTGAAGATGGTAGGATTTCGATAACCCATACCGCCACCTATGCGTGTAGTAAGTTTACTTGTCCATTTGAACAATGCGGATATACGCGGCAATATATATACGCGCTCGTCAAACACATAATCAGCACGCAGGCCGCTTTCTATGGCCACATAGCTGCCTATGTCGAATGTGTAATTGGCGAAACCACCCAATGTATTATACCCCTCATTGCGCAATACAGGTGCTTGCAGGCGTTGTTCCCTAAAGTCGTCTGTATAATAATTGACGCCTGTTATCAGTACGTTTTTTTCTTTGGTATAGGTAAAGGCCGCTTCAGAAAAAGAAGATACTTGCCGTCCCGCAAAGCGATACTGTGACAATATGGGCGATGGCGTGATGGTAAGGCTACGGTTGAACACATTGAAACTATTACGGATAGTAAGCGTGTGACGGTCGCTAAACTGATGGTCGAATTTCAGTTGGGTTGTAACCCTGCTTATGTCGTTAGTTTCTTTATAAAAGTTAGCAGGTGTGGCATATTCGTTGTTCATCAATTTCATATCGCCACCCTCTCGCACTTCATTAGTAAGCGTACCACCAAGAGATAGTTTTGTACGATTGGAGATGTAATAGAAAAACTTTGGGTTGAAGTTATATTTAGTCAATTCAGGACAGTCTGTATACCCATCTTTATCTGCATCAAAAGGGCGATGAGTATTGCGTTGTGCAAGAAGTGTTACACCCATCTTTTCAAATTTACGGCTCATAAAAGCATTCACATCTAATGCACCAATGTGCGATGCATTGAGGTGCAGCAGCGTTTCATTACCTGTAGGTTCTTTAGATATCAGGTTGATAAGCCCTGCTATAGCACCACCACCATATAATGTAGAAGCTGAACCCTTGATGTATTCTACCTGCCTTAAATCGAGCGGGGGTATTTGCATGATGCTGAGGCTGCCCGAAAATCCACCATATAACGGAAACCCATCTTTCAATATCTGGGTGTATCGTCCATCCAATCCCTGAATGCGCACATTAGCAGTATTAGACGTTGCCGATGTTTGTTGTACCTGTATGCCGGTACTGTGCGTGAGCAAGTGGGCTACTTTGCTGGGATCCATAGTGCTTGCTTCATCAATCTCTTCTGTCAATACTTCTACTCTTGTAGGTATGTTTGCTATACTACGGTTGCTGCGTGTGCCTTCTACAATTATCTCGCCTAATGCAGCTTTGTCAGCTGCTAAAAAAATAGTAATTGTATCTAATGTTTGCGGAAATACGGCAGTATATTCTTTAACCTTATAACCCATATGGCTAATGAGTATGACATTTTCGCCTGTCGGCACATCTGCGATTAAGACAAAACCGTTTTCGTCTGTTACAGCACCATTTGTAGTGCCTTTCAGTACAGTTGTAACACCTATTAATGGTTCTTTGTTGGCGCTGTCAGTTATGTATGCTTTGAAGGTATGCTGGCTGTATGCACTGCTGACAAACAGTAGAATACATATAAATGAATAAAAAAACTTCATGTGTTGTATTTAGCAATATGTATCGGCTGTACAATATTAATCTCAAAAAATGATAAGTATAATATATTGTGCATATTCTTACACTTTTAGCATAGCACGAAATCCCCTGGCAGCATAATACGACTCAGCCCCATTATGGTAGGTAAATACGGTATCATAACGGCGATCGCAGAAGAGAGCCCCCCCCAACTTGCGGATGTTAGGAGGTGTTAGTATCCAACTGGATGTTTTAAGGTCGAATTTACCAAGTGTTTGCAGGTAACGGTATTGTACCTCGGTAAGTACATCCACGCACATATCAGTAGCCATATTAGTAGCACTGTCTTTGGGTTTGTGTTCTTTGCGTGCCTCTAATGCTTCGTGATCGTAACATATACTACGACGACCATTTGGACTTTCTGCTGCGCAATCAAAGAATATATACTCACCTGTTTTTTTATCAAAGTCTACAACATCAGGTTCGCCACCTGTTATTTCCATTTCGTTCAGTGACCATAGTTTTTCTGTACTCAGCCTTGCTTCTACTTTAGCCCAATCTATACCCTTATGCCGTTGCATATTTTGTGCAAAACGTGCTTTGAGTATATCTATCAGTTCTTTGCTTTGTGCGGTAGATAATTTCTTTTTACTTGCCATAACGTTAAGGTACGGAGATACCACGGAAAGAAAAAAGTGAGTAGTAAAATCAACGTTAATGAAAAAAACGTAAAAATTGATGACAAGAATTTACACTTTATTATCAGTGATTTTCTTAATAGTTGGTTAACCGTTAACAAGCAGTACGTTAATCATTAACACAATGTGTGGTTAACTGATTTTAAACAAGCAGTTAAGCAAGGTAGAATATTTGGTACAGGGTTGTGTACCGCTGCATCTTTGTATCATCAAAGCAAGAAATAAAAAACACATCAATCAAAACAAAATGAAAAACACATACAGCAAAACAGCCGCAGCACAAAAGATAGCATTATTTGCATCGATACTTGCATGCATCGTTACTGCAGTAAACATCTAAAAAAACACTAAATGCAAAGCTAGCGCTTTGCATCACCTTTCTCTCTTATCCTCTATATGTAACAGAAGCCCCGTTTCTACGGGGCTTAACTCATTTTAATAAATTACAAATAATAGTAAGCTCATTTTATCACGAGCTACACTATTAAACATTTTTACAGGAATGTTTTTATTTCAACTTCAATTCTAAAAAGGATGGGCAGTGGTCGCTATGCTTTACATCGGGGTAGATGGCTACATTTTTTATCTTACTGCGTAGTGGTTCGGTAACGGCAATATAGTCTATACGCCAACCTTTGTTTTCCAGCCGAACACTTGGAAACCTAGCACTCCACCAAGTATAGTTGTGCGGCTCTTTATTCAATTCGCGGAAGCTGTCTACAAAACCTTTTTCCCAAAATTTATCCAACCATGCACGTTCTTCGGGTAGGAAGCCGCTGCTTTTTTGGTTTGTTTTTGGGCTATGTATATCGATGTCTTTATTGGCTATATTATAGTCACCACAAATTATGATGTTCTTGCGTTTCTTTTTCAGTTCAAGCAGATAATCCTGAAATTCGTCCAGCCATTGGTATTTATAAGTCTGCCTTTCATCACCACTTGTTCCGCTCGGAAAGTAGGCGTTAATAAGTGTTACATCACCGTAGTCGGCTCGTATCACCCTACCCTCCGCATCGCTCTGCATAATACCATTGCCTTTAAAAACAGTATCGGGTTTTATTTTAGAGAATATGGCTACACCGCTATAGCCTTTCTTTTCTGCAGAGAACCAGTGTGTTTCGTAACCCAGCTTGTGTATATCGCCAGCATCTACATCACTCTCATTGGCTTTTGTTTCTTGCAGGCATATGATATCGGCAGGATTTGTTTTCAGCCAGTCAACAAATCCTTTTTTGATGGCGGCACGTATGCCGTTTACATTGTAAGTAATAATGCGCATAAACGATATTATTCGGCAGGCATAGATTTTATTTGCTGATGCAATGCCTTAGCCCATGTTACTAAGGTAGCTTTTTCTTCGTTAGTCAGTTTAGCCTCTTTGTGCACTATTGTATAAGACTCCAATGGCATTTCTCCTTCCTCTACCAGTTCTACTACTTCTTCCAGTTTATGTGCTGCTTTTTTGTTTTTGTAAGTGGCAAACTCGCTGAAGTTGAGCTCTTCTTTGCCTTCATTTACATGATTTTGCAACCACCAACCTACAGGCTGTATATTACTGTACCACGGATAAACTGTGTTATTGCTATGGCAATCGTTGCAGGCTTTTTGCAATACCTTATTCACATCATCGGGTACGGTATATTTGGTGCTGATGTCGTTGGCTGACATGGCTGAGGCTACATTCCTTTCCGGGCGAATGAACTGGATGATAACCAATGCCACCAGCAAGCCTATCAATATTTTTCTTAGCATAATATTGTACGTTTAGTACAAAATAAAAAAAATGCTGCGACAAATGAATGCCGCAACATTTTAATAATCCGAAATATTAGTTATTTCAATGTTTCTCCCAACCACTTATAGAACTCACGATGCCATGCTATTCCGTTTTGCGGATGCAGTATCCAGTGGTTCTCATTAGGGAAATACAATAGCTTGCTCTTAATACCTTTCAACTGCGCAGCCTGAAATGCCTCCAAACCCTGCTCTATAGGTACACGGTAGTCAATACCACCTTGTATAATCATAATAGGGGTATTCCATTTGTCAACAAAGTTGCTGGGGTTGTGTTTGGCATAGCTTGCAGGTACTGGTTTATCCCAGTAGTTGCCACCAACATCCCAATTGGCAAACCACAATTCTTCGGTAGTACCATACCAACTTTTCAGGTCGAAGAGCCCATCATGTGCTATGAAAGATTTAAACCTGTTGTTGTGCATACCCGCCAGCATAAACACACTATAGCCACCATAGCTGGCTCCTACACAGCCCAACCTGTCGCGGTCAACATAACTTTCTTTAGCTATTTCATCTATCGCTGCAAGGTAGTCTCTCATTGGTTGTCCGCCCCAGTCTTTGCTAATATCTTCATTCCACTGTGTACCCCAACCCGGCATACCACGACGGTTAGGTGCTACTACTATATAACCATTAGCTGCCATCAACTGAAAGTTCCAACGGAAGCTGTAGAATTGTGAGAGTGCAGATTGTGGCCCACCTTGGCAATACAACAATGTAGGATATTTCTTTTTGGGGTTGAAGTCTGGCGGATAAACTACCCAAACACCCATTTTTTTACCATCACTGGTTGGTACCATGCGCAGTTCTGTACGGCTTAGTTTGATTTTATTATATGTACCTATGTTTTCTCTTGTTAATGGATCCATCTCACCATTGGTAGTATTTACAAGGTATAGCTCTGCAGCATGGTTCATATCTGTTCGAGATACGACCAACCCGTTTTTTGCCAAGCCTACAATACCATTAATATCAAACTTACCCTGTGTCATCTGGCTGACTGGCATCAATATCTTAGCGCCTAAGTGGCTTGGTATGCTTACCTGAAACAGTTGCTGTGTGCCACGTACCGGTGCTGTAAAGAAGATACGGCGAGAAGTGCTATCCCATACAAATGCTTCGGCTGTGCCATCCCAAGCGCTAGTAAGGTTGCGTTTCCATTCAGGCTTAGCAATGTCCATTACTACTATATCTACTTTGTCTGCTTCAAAGCCATCTCGCTTCATGCTGGTGAAAGCCATGAACCTGCCATCGGGGCTGAAAGATGGTGCCATATCGTAGCCCATCATACCCTCTGTCAGGTTGGTTGTTTTGCCAGTAGCTATGTCGTAGTGATAAATATCTGTATTAGTGCTTTGTGCATAGTCCTTGCCAACTTTCTTTTTAGTTACATAAACTATGCCTTTACTATCAGGTGTAAACAGAAAATCTTCTGCACCACCAAATGGTTTTTGCGGACAGTCGTATGCTTCGCCATCCATCAAGTCGGTAGTTTTGCCTGTTGCTACTTCTATCAGAAATACGTGCGAGTATTTGCCATCTTCCCAAGTATCCCAGTGGCGGTAGTTCAGGTCTGTATAAACTTGCATAGTGGTCTTATTCAGATCTTTGTGAATGTCTGCACCATTCATAGGTGTTATCAGTACCTCTTTGCTGTATATCACATACTTGTTATCGGGCGAGAGCCTTGCGTTTTCCGCACCTGATACTTCTTTTACGAAAAACTCATTACCATTCTCCTCGATGATGGCAAGCCTATCGGGGTGTGCCACTACTTGCATCTTCCCTATCTTCACATTTACTTTTTCTTTCTCGTCTACCTCTGTCACTTTGCGTGTTACAAGGTTCATCTTGTATTGTTTAGTAGTGCTTTTTTCGGTAGTCCAGTCATACTGCCTTACACTGTAGTAAAGTGTTTTTCCGCTTTTACTTATTTCATTGCCGCTTACACGTTTCAGCGACCACAGCATTTCGGGTGTCATACGGTCTTGTGCGGTAGCATTAAGAGCCAGCAGCAAGCACGGTAGCAACAGTTTCTTCATATTGTCAGATTGTTAGATGCGTAAAAATACTATCATTTAGTGGGTGGTTTATCCCTTTTTTCGGGGGATGTATCCGCCTTATCCTTTATCCTTGGTTTGGGTTCAAAATCCACTACACTCTCCCACCCCGCTTTTAGTGGTATACTCCCTACATAAGGTATTACCTTTTCAGGTTGGCGTTTTTCAAACAAGTCGCCGGTATCCCAACTTCCATTTTCATTTTCATCAACCACTATGCGCATTGTGTACGTAGCAGGATTCATTTTTTTTAATACTAATGCGGTATCGGTTACAGGTTTATAATACAAAGTGTCTTTATCTGCCGTTACCATCAGCAGGTATTTACGGTTTTTATACTTTATGGGCAGGCGTATGTCTATGATGCCATAATCCTCATCGGCACGGGTACGGAAAGTATATTTTGCAGGTGCAGACTCATTATTATTGCTATCCTTGGCAAATGCTTTCATAAATCGTGCAGTGTAGATGGCATCTTCTTTCCATTCCGTTTTTATCCATACATTATTTTTCAGCACCGTATCTCTCACAATGGTATAGGCAACTTCTACATCAGCCCCTGCACTGTCAACTGTCAGCAACAGTTTGTCTTTGTTAATAGTATCGTTATATTTATCAAAAGCCAGTATAAGTGGTTTAGTAACATCCAACGAACGCTTATTGATATTGGTATCAGCATTAATTGAAAAGGTGAGAATGATTTTTTCTTTAGGTTTCTTATCGGCAAACATGTTAGGCTTTCGTTTAGTTTCTTTCGCTGCTAACGTATCTACAAATAATTCTTTAAAAGCGTATAGCGAGATGGGTATAATTGTATCAGGGCGCGGCTGTGCCAACGTATCTGTAAACGCTATCATTTCTTCATTACCATCATATACGAGATTCCCATTTGCATCGTGCAGGGCATATATCCTGAATTTGCGTGCAGGCATACCATCAAACACAAACTGCCCCTGTGCATTTATCTTTACCACATAACGTGGTTTTTCACGCACTACTATACTATCCGAAGCATCGTAGTCGTACAGCAACACAAACACGCCTGTATCAGGCAAGCCCGTAGCAGCATTGTAAACTGTACCCATCAGTTTAAGCGAATCGAAATACGCACCTGTACTGAAAGTGTAAGTATATGGAGGGAAAGCATTACCCTCGTGCAGGTCTTTGATGGCGGCATTGGTACTTAGTCGATAGGTGGTATTATCTTTCAACAGTGTATCTGGTATCTTGATGATTACTTTTTTGCCAACAACCTGTGATGTGATGGGCAAGGATATAAGTGGCGATATCTGCACTTCGGCAGATGCGTTATTGAGTTGCACATATTCGTCAAAACGCATTTCCAATCTCGAAACTTTGGTGTTCACTTGAGAGTCGGCAGGAGATACTTGCAGCAACTTAGGGGGCTTGGCATCTTTCTTACCACCCTCTGGTGGCACTATATTGGCACAACCCGATAATATGGATAAGATGAGTATTACAATAACAGACCGTAAAGCGGTTGGTTTCATTTGCTGTCAAAAATAAGATTTAAGATGTGTTTTACACCGCATTAGCTCAAAACATTGTAGGTTTGGCGAACATTTTTTAACGACAGTTGTTTATCATTAGTAAAATTCATTAGATATGTTTTTAAGTATCCTGCTCATGTTCAAATTCTTTTTCTTCGCACCTGAAGCACCCAAAAGTGATGATGTACCCAAAAGCATCTATGACTTTAAAGTACAAGGCCTAACGGGTGGTACGATAGATTTCTCAAAATTCAAAGGCAAGAAAATACTTATTGTTAATACAGCATCTGAATGTGGCTATACACCACAGTACGAAGACCTGCAAAAACTATACGATAAGTATAAAGGCAATTTAGTAATAGTGGGCTTCCCTGCTAACAACTTCGGCGGACAGGAACCAGGTTCTAATGCAGAGATAGCCAGCTTTTGTAAAAAGAATTATGGTGTTACATTCCCTATGGCAGCTAAAATTTCTGTTAAAGGCAATGATATGGCTCCCATCTATCAGTGGCTTACAAAAAAAGAGCACAACGGCTACGATAACAGTAGTGTGAAGTGGAACTTTAATAAATACCTGATTAACGAAAAAGGTGAATTGATTGGCATTTACGGCTCTCGTACCAAACCAATGGATAATGAGTTGATAGCCGCAATAGAGAAAAAATAATTTTTAAATAGTGTAATGCAAAATCCCCTTTCGTTTCGAAAGGGGATTTTTTTATTCAACCAACCCAACATGAAGAAACTTATTTTCTTACCATCCATACCTGTGATGCCTGTGTACTCTGCGCGGTGTATGAACATATACACGCGGGCCACAATCACGACGTACTACCCGTACAGGTGGCGGCACTACCACACGAGGTACTATTACAGGTGGAACAACTACTACTCTGGCAGGCCTGCATATTGCACGTCTACGCCAACGGTGTGCTTCTGCATCATGTACTGCTACCGTCATTAAAAATGCTGTTATCAAGCCTGCTAAAATCATTTTCGTTTTCATAAACATTCTTTTATTAAATAGACTGTTGAATGTTATTAAGGTTTAATTTACCTGAATGCAGGATGTGGTGGTAATGGTGGATGCGGTACCTGAACAGGTACAGGCACGGGGACACGTGCAGGTACAGGCACTGGTACTACAGGTGAGGGTACTACTACCCTTGTACGTGTAACTACGGGTGCAGGTGCAACCACAACTGTACGTTGGTGTACAACAGGTGCAGGCGCTACTACTACTGTACGATGATGTCCGCGGCGGTGTTTATAATGTCCTTTCTTTTTACCATTATGCGCCCAAACATTGTCTGCAGCCAGCACCATAACAGATGCTAATAATACTGCGCTTAATATTCCCCTTTTCATAACATACTAGTTTTTAAAAATGAACAATAAGCTGTCAATTCAAAATAACACAATAATTGCGCCTTTTGCTGTTAGTAAAATGGTAAAGAGATGTTATGGAAACCCTAAAACAAAGAAGGGAATATGCTAACACATTCCCTTACAATTATTTATAGTTTAGTTGTTCTACTTACGTTTCAGCTTCCAGTTGGATGTGCCGTTTTGAGTAGCTTGTGCGGCAGCCGTTTGTTTTCTTTCTTTTGTCCACACAAAGCCGGCTAAAAGTGCGGCTACTTTTTCCGCATCAGCATTTTCTTGTTGCAGGTATTCCGGTTTGAAGTATTTGTCTATAAACTTCGTATCGAAATTGCCAGTACGGAAAGGCTCTGTTTGCACTGCCCATTTACCAAACTGCAATGTGGTTTGTATGCCTTTTATATAATACTCATCTATGGCTCTACACAGGCGTTCTATAGCCTGATCTCGAGTTTCCGCATGTACTACCAGCTTAGCTATCATGGGGTCGTAGAAGATAGGAATATCTTGCCCCTGTTCATATCCATCGTCCACACGTACACCAGGCCCTTTAGGCGGTTGGTACATTTCAAGCCTCCCTGTATCCGGCAGAAAGTTGTTCATAGGGTCCTCTGCACATACACGTAGTTCCAGCGAGTGTCCGTTTATCTTCAAATCGTCTTGTGAGAAAGATAGTTTTTCACCTCTTGCAATATTTATTTGCTCGCGCACAAGGTCTATGCCTGTTATCATTTCAGATACACAATGTTCTACCTGCAGGCGGGTATTCATTTCCAGAAAGTAGAAGTTCAGGTTTTCATCTACCAGAAACTCTACTGTACCTGCACCATGATAATTGCAAGAACGGGCAACAGCAACAGCACTTTCACCCATTGCTTTGCGTATGTCTGGTGTCAGGCAGCTAGATGGTGCTTCTTCAATCAGTTTTTGGTGGCGGCGTTGTACAGAGCATTCACGCTCAAACAAGTACACATAATTACCATGCTGGTCGCCCAATAATTGTATTTCTATATGACGAGGCGCACCTACATATTTTTCTATAAATACCGCATCATCACCAAAAGCACTCAAAGCCTCACTTTTAGCCATACGCATCTGCTCTTCCAATTCTTCCTCATTGTTCACCACACGCATACCTTTACCTCCACCACCAGCCGATGCTTTGATAAGTATAGGAAAGCCGATACGCTTGGCGATACTGATGGCCTCTTCTACACTTTGTATGGGGTCTTCAGTACCGGGCACCATTGGTACATTAAATTTTTTAGCTGCTTGCTTTGCGGCTATCTTACTGCCCATCATTTCTATTGAATAGGCAGATGGGCCAACAAATACCAACCCTGCATCTGCTACTGCTTTAGAGAATCCGGCATTTTCGCTCAAGAAACCATAACCGGGGTGAATGGCATCTGCGCCCGTTTCTTTTGCTACTTGTATTATTTTATCTGCACGTAAGTAAGATTGTGAAGAAGGAGCAGGCCCTATACATACAGCTTCATCGGCATAGCGTACAAAGGGCATATTGCGGTCCGCTTCTGAGTATACGGCAACAGTACGGATACCCATTTCCTTAGCTGTGCGCATTACACGCAATGCTATCTCGCCACGATTGGCAACCAGTATTTTTTGCATGGATGCGAAGATAATGCTTAGTTGATTATCAAGGCTATTCTTCGGTTGTCAGTAATGTACCTTTGCCGTATTTAACAAACATATACAGATACAATACCCGCGATAAACGCATAAGCCAAGGTTGTAATATCAAAACCAAAGCTGTGCTCACACCTAAGCAGTAAAACATACTGTTATCTCTGAAAGACAAGCCTATAAACACCCAATATAAGGCGAAAGAGAGGAAATACAAGCCAACTGATAAGGCATAGCTAACATAGCCTGTACCGTAATAAAAGCCTACTTCCAGTTCAAACTTTTGCCCGCATACCTCACATTTTTCAGGCATCTGCAACATCTCTTTCAGCGGAAAAACAGATTTGTTGACGTACATATGCCCCTTGCGACAATTAGGGCATTTCATTGTAAGCATACTGGGCAGTAATGCTGGCTTATTATCTGCCATGTTTGGGAAATTTCCGCAAAGATACTGTAATTAAGCCGGTGGGTAGTAACAAAAGTTACATTAGCTGTTTATTTATTTGAGATCGCCATCTTCATTATGAAAATAGCTCCATACAATACGCGCTTTGCTAGCACCTATTACTTTGGTCAACTCTCGTTCGGTAAGTGTTTTGATGTTTTTTACAGAACGGAATGTTTTTAATAATTCATTAGCTGTTTTTTCGCCAATACCGGCAATGCCTTCCAATTCGTTTTTAAATGTACCCTTGCTGCGTACCTGTCTATGAAAGGTAATACCGAAACGGTGTACCTCATCGCGTATGCGCCTGATGAGCAAGTGTGCAGGGCTATCATAGGGCAACTGTAACGGCTCTGTATCATTGGGAAAGAAGATAGACTCTTCTCGTTTGGCAAGCCCTACCACCGTCATACTACCGGTAAGCCCCAGTTTTTCTATGCTTTCCATAGCCGATGCAAGTTGCCCTTTACCACCATCTATTATCACTAATTGCGGCAGGGCAGTTTTATCGTCCAGCAGGCGTTTGTATCTGCGATACACTACCTCGCTCATAGATGCAAAGTCGTTGATGCCTTGTACGGTTTTGATGTGGAAATGCCGGTAGTCTTTCTTTGAGGGTAATCCATTTTTAAAACACACCATTGCCGATACAGGATAAGCACCTTGAAAGTTGGAGTTATCGAAACACTCAATGTGCGTTGGCAACTCAGTTAGCTGTAATGCATCCTGCAATTCTTCCAACACCACATCTGCGTTTTGTGCCGATGCTTTGCCGAGTAATAGTGCATCATTCTTCCGCATTTCCTGTTTGGTAATTTCGGCGTTTTTATAACTCAGATCGAGCAGCTTTTTCTTATCGCCCGATTTAGGGATAGTAACTTTTATCTGCTCGTCAGCAACAGTTATTGAAAAAGGAACTACTACCTCTTTTGCAGTACTTTGAAAGGTTGTACGCATATTTTCTAGCGCCAGTGCCAATATATCTGCATCCTCTTCCTCTATCTTCTTTTCTATACGTATTGTCTTTGCATATACTATAGCTCCATTGGCTATCATCATATAATTGACAAATACGTATTCTTCATCCCCGATTATGGTAGCAACATCAATATTACCAAGATTGGCATTTACAACGGTTGAACGGCTTTGATAGTTTTGAAGATCATCAATTTTTTGCCTGATAATCTCTGCCTTCTCAAAGTGCATATCAGCTGCATGGGATGCCATTTCATTTTTCAGGTGTTTTATAACCTCACCTGTATTGCCTTTTAATATATGCCTCACATTTATCAAGTTGGCAGCATAGTCTGCCTCTGATTGTAAGCCTGCGCAAGGACCACTGCAATTGCCTAGATGGTACTCTAAACAAACTTTGTATTTGCCCTTTGTAATATTGGCTGCAGACAGGTTAAGGCTGCATGTACGTAAGGGTATATTTTGTTTGATAAGGCCGAGCAATTCTTTTACCCTACCTACACCTGTAAAAGGGCCAAGATATTCAGAACCATCACGTATTACTCTGCGAGTGAGGAATACACGTGGGAATGGTTCTTTTTTGATGACTATATACGGGTATGTTTTATCATCTTTCAGGTCTATGTTAAAGCGTGGCTGATAGTGTTTTATGAGTGTATTCTCTAATAAGAAAGCATCGTGCTCTGTATTGGTAACGGTAAAATCTATTGTGTGTATGAGTGATACCAAACGGCGTGTCTTGTAGTTATCAACCGTTTTGTTGAAGTAAGAACTGACACGCTTGCGCAGGTCTTTTGCCTTACCAACATATAACAGGTTGTTATCTTTATCAAAATACTTATAGCAGCCAGGCTGGTGTGGTATAGACGATATGATATTTGCAAATTCTTCCCTCGTCATGCGTTACAGAAAGCGGTATTCAACCCGTATGTCTTTTTTATCGCCCGATGCTTTGGCTTCAAACTCCTGTATTACGATGCTTGTTGAGGGTATGTAAAACAAACGCTGTGTGCGAGTACCCCAAGTATTGTTCTTTCGTGTTTCTATATAAACCGAACTGATTCGCCCGTTGCGCGGGTTAGCTGTCAGGTATAATTTTTGGGTAAAGAGCTTTATATCCTTAGCATCATAGTAAAAATTCATTGTATTGTTGACAGAATCGGCATACGCTGAAAAATTGTACTTATCAAGGTATTTAGCATCGCTTATATCAGTAGCTGTAAATACTCTAAATATAGCTACCCAATCTATCTGCTCTGCATTCGTATGCAATGTGTCAGGTTTACCATTGATAAAAGTTATTTTATCAATACCGTACGGCTGCCCGATATTCATCTCCCACTGGTCTGCAACATAGTCTATGATGGAAAAATAAGTACCCTCACCTGTTTGCACCGGTTGCTCTTTTTGCTTGCAAGACAATACGCTGCACACAGCTAAAAATGTCAACAATTTTAATTTCATGAAAAGCAAATATGCTACCCGCAAATATAGGTTAATTGTTTTGCGGATGCAGGGGCATATTGATGATGTGCCCGTAATCATCGCCCAGTGATAATATGGCGGCTTTCCATTTATCGTCGTCTTGTGTATCGAATATGATATGGCTGTTACAAGCACCTATCAACCAAGAGCCCTGTTTCAGTTCATCATTTAGCTGTCCTGCAGACCAACCGGCATAACCCAAAAACAAGTGAATATCATTATCGTTGAGATCTCCTTTTTCCACCAGGAGTTGTAATACCTCAAAAGAACCACCCCAATATACGTCTTCGGCTATTTTGTTACCTCCCAAGACATCGGGCATGCGATGCAGCATGTGCAAGGTATCTGTTTGTACAGGTCCACCAGTATATACCGGCAAGTCTTTGGTAGTATCGCTTTCTAACAGGTCGCACAGCGAAAACTGTGTAGCCTTGTTGATGATAAAGCCTACCGTACCATCATTACCATGTTCGCAAAGACATATTACCGAGCGGGAGAAGTGAGTTTCCGTCAGGAAGGGTTCCGCTATCAGCATTGTACCAGCCGATAGTTTACCCTCTGTAGCTTGCTTTGGTATTTTCAGGTAATCCATATGCTTTTTAAATATAAAAAAACATTCATTAAAAATCATATTAACTATTTAGTAGCACAAGGTTCAATAATTGGCGTTATTTTTACAGTTGATTTATCTTACAGCACTACATGCACGGTACTTATATATTGCTGCTATTTATTGTTACATTTCTTGCAGGCAGCATACCGCTGTGGCTTAAGGCTTTGAACGACAAGCAGATGCATTTGTTACTTGCATTTTCAGGCTCGTTTTTGTTGAGCATTACATTTCTGCACCTGTTACCCGAAACGTTTACAGAGTTGGGTGGTAAAGCAGGGTTGCTTTTATTGGCTGGCTTCTTTCTGCAACTGATACTGCAGCGTTTTACACATGGTTTGGAGCACGGGCATGTGCATACACACGGACATGACCATGCACATCATGTACCCATTGCCCCAATACTAATTGGTTTGTTCGTACATGCTTTTATGGAGGGATTACCGCTGGGGTTCAATTATCGTATGCAGGCAACAGAACCATCGCTTTATATGGCTGTAGCTGCGCATAAGCTGCCCGAAATCATTCTCATTACTTCATTAGTTGCCAATACACGTAGCAAAGGCTTTTCTTGGGCTGTGCTGTTGGTGTTTGCCGCCATCACACCCGTTGCCAGTATGATAGCTACCAAGTTGGGTACGGCTTATCATGCTATGTCGCAATTGGTAATAACACTGATACCTGTAGTTGCAGGTGCTTTTATACATATAGCCACAACTATATTTTTTGAGAGCGGCACCAAACACCACATGCTGACAAGGCAAAAGATACTGGCTATACTTAGCGGTATGGGCATAGGATTGGTAACCTTATTATTTGAATAGACACAATGCGTACATACCTATCACTCATTATCGTCCTCTTATCATTCTTTAACAGCAACGGGCAAACCAAAGCCTCATCAAAGCCAAACGACAAATCGTTGCTATGGCGTGTAAGCAGTAAAGAACTGAAAGAACCCTCTTACCTGTTTGGTACGATACACCTGATATGCGAACAAGACTATGTATGGACAGACGCGATGGCTAAAAGCCTGGATACCTGCAAGCAACTGTGTATGGAGCTAGACCTTGACGACCCCAACATCACTATGCAGATAGCAATGGGCATGATGGACAACAGCGGTAAAACACTCAAAAACTACTTCAATGACTCCAACTATGTCAAGTTGGGAAAATACCTGAAAGACAGCTTGGGTATGGGGATAGAATTGTTTCAAACCATGAAGCCTGCTGCACTGCTAACGCTTTTTGCAACCAAAACACCTTATTGCAGCAATGTGGTGTCTTATAAAAACAATCTGACAAAAATTGCCAAAGAACATCAAAAAGAAATAACAGGGTTGGAAACTGTACAAGAGCAGCTCGATCTGTTTGACAACTTACCA
>CALESY010000064.1 GCA_937919945.1 uncultured Chitinophagaceae bacterium
AAGAAAAAGCTAAAAAATAATATTTAATATAATTAAAGCCAATCATAAACGATGAGGAAGGCACAAGCAAAAAAGCTCCCTTTAGCACCGGATCCTAAATTCAACGATAAAAACGTTACACGTTTCGTTAACTGCCTCATGTGGGGTGGTAATAAAACAGTGGTGTTGAGTGCATTTTACGATGCGCTGGATAAAGTAAGCCAAATGACAAGTGAAGACGGATACGAAGTGTGGAAACGCGCTTTGACAAACGTAACCCCTGCTGTAGAAGTACGTAGCCGTCGTATAGGTGGTGCTACTTTCCAGATACCTACAGAGGTACGCCCTGACCGTAAAATATCGCTGAGCATGAAATGGCTTATCCGTTTCAGCCGCGAGCGCAACGGTAAAACAATTGCCGACAAGCTGGCTAACGAAATAGTAGCTGCAGCAAAAGGCGAAGGTGGTGCTTTCAAAAAGAAAGAAGACACACACCGTATGGCAGAAGCTAACAAAGCATTCAGCCACTTTAAAGTATAATTCAAGACACTTACTATACCAACAAAGCCGTCCTTTCCAGGATGGCTTTTTTTGTAAAGAATAGAATGTAGTATTTACTAAAAAACTGCCCACGAATATCTTGGGCAGTCTTTTAGTAATATACTGTTTTGGTATTCCAATACATTATACGTTCAGTATAACCTTATTTCGCATTATTTCTGTGCTTTGCTTTCCTGAAAGCATATTTTACAGTAAAGTAGATAATGAGGGCAGATAATACACCTGTCAAAAAATCTGTTGTAGGAACCATTACAGCGGTATACACCATCATCGAAAACTCAAACTTTCCATGATTTTTTATTTCTTTTATCTCTTTGGGCTTAATCATATTACTGGCTACCCATACCAGAATACCACCAATACAGGCCATAGGTATTAGCTCTAAATATTGTGCTAGGTAAAAAGCCAGTGTAAGTTTAATAACAGCTTTAAAATAACCTGCAAGCGGTGTTTTTGCACCTGCCTTGATGCTGGTTGCCGTCCTTGCCAAAGCACCTGTGCAAGGAAAGCCCTGCACTAAAGGAGTGATGATTTGAACCAAACCCTGGCCAAAGAACTCTTTATCAGGATTAAAAGGTGTTTTTCGATTATTGGCCAACCTATCTGCCATGGATGAGCATAATATACTCTCAACACCTGATACAAATACAATACTCACTACATAATAAACTATATCCAGCAATAACGATCCGTTTATCTGTGGTATATACGGCATTTGCAATTTGAAAAAGTTGTTCGGTATAGAACCATATAAATCCCGAACAAGGATAATATGCTTATCTGCAAGTAAGGTGCTGGATAGCAAAGTAGCCAAAGCCATAGCTATTACAGGACCAGGTATGTAAATTGATATTTTCAAGAGGTATTTAGCCAATACAAATGTTAATAACCCCAATAATAAAGACCACCCGTTTATCAAACCTAAATTGCCAAATGCTACAGACAGGTTATGAATAATACCACCCTTTATGTCTTCGTCCTGTCCCAAAAAGTCTTTAAAGTTTTCTATACCAAGTATATCTTCAAAATTGGTTAGTGCTATAGATATGGCAATACCAATAGTAAAACCAACAATAATAGAATTGGGCACCAGCTTAGCATATTTCCCAATACCTAATACACCCATGATAAGAAGAATAATACCTGATATTATAGATACAAATACCAGAAAACCATGTGCTTGTTCAAAATTACCACCACTTGCAGGCCCGTATTTTGTTATAAGGCTGGCTATTACCGGTATAAATGCAGCAGTAGGACCATATACCTGGTATTTTGACCCGCCAAATGTTCTGCCTACCACACATGCCAATGCACCGGCAATTATACCATGTTCAGGACGCATACCCATAGCCATCGCAAAGCCCATAGCCATAGGGATAGCCGTCATGGCTACAATCAGTCCTGCACTGAAATCTTGATAAACTGTTTTAAGCCAGTTCTCACGTGTCAGATCCTCCCATCTCGAATCAAAAAAAGTAAAGAATAATTTAAGCCTACCTAAAGGCGTTGTGGGAAATTTCAATTTGCTCATGCTAAAATATCAACCTTTAATCTTTGAATGTATTAATATAGGTACGTACAGTATTTATTTAAAAGTGTTGGTGAGATAACATTCACTTAAAAGTTTTATAAGCTCTTAAGTATTAATGAAACATAAATATCGATATTCAAATTATGCACATTTATGTGTTAATGAAGCATCTAGCACATTACCATTGATAATTCAATGTCAGTTAATATCTGGCATATTTTTTATAAAAATAAAATACAACAAGCCAAAAATAACCAGTCTTAAAGCTACACATTATTATGAAAGCATAACCATAATTTTGATGAAAGTAATTTTTAGAATTGATAGTAAATATACCCTGTATACATAAAAATATGATTGAAAACAAATTGCACTACAACAGTGTATAAAATAAAACTGCCTACGAAAATCGTAGGCAGTTTTATTTTACACAGTTCTTGTTATGCTTTTACTTTAGCAGGTTTGTTTTTCATGTAGGTGCGTACACCATAAGCTATGCCTGCAAGTGCCAATAGGCTCATACCACCATCCAACGGGACTGCATAGGGTTCTACGTCTGGGTCGAAACCTGGGCCGAAAGCAAAAGCATTCACGCTGCTAAATATCATTAGGACTACGAACGTTGATAATGCGAGTATTTTTTTCATCTTTTATTTTTTTATCTCTTTATGCAATGAGTATGCTTATTCCGTTTGTATGGTAAAAGTAGCACCAGTCCATATCCTTAACCTAATATGCAAAGCTGCTTAACCCCTCTTTCACATACCGTTTGCAAGCAATTAACAAAAGACGGGCAATGGTTTTAGCCATTGCCCGCTTCTCTTTCAATTTATTGTTTTATCAGTTTTTCTATTATGGTTGTATTACCGTCTGTTACCTCTACCATATACATACCTGTTTGCAGTGATTGTATCGGTAAGGCTACTTCACCATTCTGTTTTGCTTTCACTTCTTGCTTAGCTACTATAGCGCCCATAATATTCGTAATAACCACTTGTATTGTTTTACCCTCTGCACCTGCATAGTGCAGCTTGGCTTCGGTAGTAGCAGGGTTAGGCACTAATTTTACTTCAAGTTTAGTAGCTTGTTTTGCTTTGACGGTAGTTGCCACTATGTTGGTAGTTGGATTGTTTGGCTTAGTAGTAGCCTTACCTTCCATTACCAACTCAAAACGGTTGTTGCCTGTAGATGCTGTATCTGTCGTAACGTCAAACCAGTACTCAAAACCTGATACAATTTCTTCCATTCTGTTCACGTATTTATCATGCAGAAATATTCTCGTACCCAATACCATATTAAATTCTCCTAATGTTATTTTATAGCTCTTCCTGAGTGTTGGCGGTACATAGAGTCCTACACGTATAACTTGGCTATCAATATGTTTGCGACTGTCTATAGAAAACAAGCTATCATCACTACCAAAAGTATAAACACTTATATCCGGGTTAGCCATTTTACGAGCATCACCATAGTCAAACTCAGCTTTTGCACTATCATCAAACATAACCAGCAACCTATCCCAGAATATAGTACTGTCTTCTATTTTCAATTCTACCTGTGCAGGTTTTGCAGCTGTTGTTTTTAACAACCCTACAGGTGAACCTATTGACTTACATGTTTCAGGAAATGTGATAGAACTATTTGCCGTCATTGTAACAACAAAAGACGAACCAGCAGGTAATATATAACTTGAACTGAATGGCACACTGGTATATCCTCCTCTTGTCCCTTGATTGGCATTCCACACTATAAAATTAGCTCCTAATGATACACTTCTTGTTGTAAGGTTTAGGTCTATCGGGCTATGAAATGGATTGCTTACTAATGCAAACGGCGTATTTGCACCCTTCGTGAAATTGACAGTTTGGCTTCCTTGATTCAGTGCACCGGTCATATCCAACGTTACTTCTGCCGGCGTATATGCACCTGCATAGATACCTTGGCCTTTTGAACCACGAACCAATATTCGTGCAGCCTCATACCTATCCCATGCGTTGGCCCCTGTACCATCAGTGTGCGTAAATGCTGTCCAACCAATATCGTTTACAGTAGAACCATTACCTGTAGCGGGATTGTACCAGAATGCAGAAGCAGGATTACCTGGCTGATATGTAAAGCCATTGTTTCCACCATTGCTACCTGTAACATCCAAATCATCCAATATCTGGCTCAGTGCAATAGAGTGAGAGAACGGATGCCCGAAGAAACGGAATGCTCTGCGGCCACCGGGAACATAACGTTCAACTGTTACATTACCTGTAATATAACCTCCTGTTGATCTGCCCTCTGCAACATATGCAGTACCAGAACTACTCGATTTTAATGTCAGGTTGCCATTTGATGTTAGTACGCTGTTGCCATGTATTTTTACGCTACCCCAAGCAATGATGTCAAGTGGTGTACCTAAAGTAGCTGTTGCTGCTGTCAGTGAACCGCTGCTACCCAACACCAATGATTCAAGTGTACGGCTGCCGTTAGTAAAGTTGAGCGTACCTGCATTACCTGTTACAGTAAGTTTTGCATTTTGTCCGCCTGTAATAGTACCGCTTCCCGATACGGCACCACCCAATATCAATGTTGAATTTTGTAATGATATTACACCCGCATTATCTACCGTACCAGTTATGGTAAAATCTGTACCTGAACCTGATAAGGTAATCAAACCACCACTGTATATTTTCAAAGAAGCTACCGTTACATCGCTTGATATGAGCGGGTCGTTCGATTTATCTACTATATGCACTTCTTCTGTACTGATAGGTACTGATGCAAAGAACCAGTTGCTGGCTGTGTGCCAGTCTGTGCTGGTAGCACCAGTCCAGGTGTTGCACAGGTTTACATAACGCAAGTCATCGTTCGTATCATCGTGGTAAGATATTGCAGGTGCGCCATTTACAAACTGTAAACATGCGTATTCTCCCACGTCACCGGTTGTTTCAAAAGTAGCAGGATTACCCCATGCAGTACCCGATGTGTTGGTAGCACGTATATATTTCACGTCATTGTTAGAATTGTCGTAGTATGCAATTGCAGGGTTACCATCAATTATTTTCAATGAAGTGTACATACCTACATCACCATTTTGGTCCAACGTTACTGGTGCTCCCCAAGTAGCACCATTTGCATCGTTAGCACGTGCAAAACGTAAGTCATCGTTACTATCATCGTAGAAAGACACAGCAGGATTCCCGTTTACTACTACCATTGAACAATATAAACCAACAGTATTTGTAGATTGTATTATTACAGGTGTGCCCCATGTGCTGCCGGTATTGTTAGTAGCACGTACATACTCCATGTCGCCATTGCTAACGTCATAGTATGCTATGGCTGGGTTGCCGTTTACTATCTGCATTGATGCGAACCAACCAACTGTACCCGTTGATTGTACAACTACAGGCGTACCCCAGGTGCTGCCCGTAGTATTGGTCGCGCGTACAAACTCCAAATCATCATTACTCTCGTCAAAGTAGGCAATAGCAGGGTTGCCGTTTACTACTACCAAAGATGTATATTTTCCGACATCGCCGCTTGACACTACCGTAACAGGTGTACCCCATGTGCTGCCGTTAGCATCGTTGGCACGTACATACATCAGGTTACCATTAGTTTGGTCGTAGTAAGAGATGGCAGGATTACCACTTACAATAGCCATTGAGGTAAATTCACCTACAAAGTTGGAAGACTGTACCGTTATAGGGCTACTCCATGAAGAACCTGCCACGTTAGTAGCACGAATGTATTTCAGATCTCCTGCTGTTTCGTCGAAATAAGACATGGCAGGGTTGCCGTTTACAATAATCAGTGAAGATGATTCGCCCACCATGTTACCACTATTGTCTAATAACTGTGGTACATTCCAGTTTTGAGCAATAGATTGGCTCGCAGTGCCAATGATTACCATTACGAGGAAAAGATACTTTTTCATGTTTGTACTGTTTTGATCGTTTTTCATTTTATGAATACAGCACGAATGTAGCCTCACGTATATAGTACATTCAAAAAATACAGCTTCGTTAACGCCCGTTTTGCAAGTGGTTAACCGGTGATTAACAATATGTCCAGCCCTAAATCTCCTGTAAGAGGCTTTCGCTAGTAGTGTAATTCCTCATATTTTTGATTCCTAAATAAATATTTTTAGGTTAATCTAAAATAAGTTTACCTTTGTGCCATAATGAAGAAATATCTGCTCATAATGTGCTTGTTGAACAGCCTATATGCATCTGCACAAGGCAGTAAAGACACGTTAGACGATGTAGTAATAACGGGTACTATGAAGGAAATGAGCCGTAAAGACAGCCCTATACCTGTAGAAATAGTTACAGCCAAATTCTTTAAAAAGAACCCCACCCCCAGCCTGTTTGAGGCCATAGGTTTGCTGAACGGTGTGCAACCCCAACTTAACTGCAACATTTGTAATACGGGTGATATACACATCAATGGCATGGAGGGTCCCTATACTATGATACTGATAGACGGTATGCCCATCGTCAGTGCATTATCTACCGTATATGGGTTGAATGGCATACCCAATAGCATGGTTGACCGTATAGAAGTGGTAAAAGGCCCTGCATCATCTTTATATGGCTCTGAGGCTATGGGGGGTATTATCAACGTCATTACACGCAATCCCAACAATGCTCCTCTGTTAAGTGCAGATGTTTTTGCAACCAACTGGCAGGAGTATAATGCTGATATTGCTACTAAACTAAAACTTGGCAAACTGAACACCATCCTCGGTGTCAACTACTTCAACTACCATACACCGATAGATAACAATAAAGATGGCTTTACAGATGTAACCCTGCAAGACCGTATTTCTGTATTCAACAAATGGTCGTTGCAACGTAAGGATTACAAAATAGCATCGCTGGCTGCAAGGTATGTGTATGAAAACCGCTGGGGCGGGCAAATGAACTGGACAACCGACTACCGTGGCAGCGATAGCATATACGGCGAAAGTATCACCACCAAACGTATAGAGTTGATAGGTATGTATCAACTACCGGTACGTGAGCGTATCATTACCCAATACTCTTACAACTATCACTACCAGGATAGCTACTACGGCACTACACCCTACCTTGCCAATCAGCAGGTAGCATTCGTACAAGCATATTGGGATAAGCGGGTGAATGATAAACACAACCTACTGCTTGGCGCATCTTACCGCTATACGGTGTACGACGATAATACACCTGCCACACAAACTGCCGATGGTAAAAACAATGCACCTGCCACTACTCCAATACCAGGCGTGTTTGTACAAGACGAATGGGCGGTGAACAATAAACACAAAATACTACTCGGCTATCGGTACGACTACGACCGTAATCATGGCAGCATACAATCACCCCGCTTTGCCTACAAATGGGCGCCCAATACTGACAATGCCATACGTGCCAGTGTGGGTACGGGCTACCGTGTGGTGAACCTGTTTACAGAAGACCATGCCGCACTAACAGGTGCGCGGAAAGTGGTGATAAAAGAAACACTGAACCCCGAACGTTCTTATAACGCCAACCTGAACTACAACAGAAAACAAGTAATAGGACGTGGATTTGCAACTATAGATGTTACAGGGTTTTACTCCTACTTTACTAATAAAATAAATGGCGACTTTGATACAGACCCCAACAAGATAATATATGATAATATGAAAGGGCACGCCATATCTCGTGGCATATCGCTGAACCTTGAGGGTAGTTTCAATATACCACTAAGGGTGATGGCGGGTATTACATATATGAACGTGTACCAAATGGAAGATACAGGTACAGGGCTGTTTAAAACCATACAGATACAAGCACCACAATGGAGTGGCAACTTTGCTATTACCTACACACTACCACGTGGTTTTATGATAGACCTGACAGGCAAATGGAATGGCCCTATGCGCTTGCCACTGCTACCCAACGACTACCGCCCAGAATACTCGCCCTGGTTTTGCATAGCCAATGTGCAGCTTACTAAACGCATAGGCAAGCAGGTAGAAGTGTATGGTGGTATCAAAAACCTGCTGAACTTCGTACCCCAAAACCCCATCATCCGTGCGCACGACCCGTTTGATAAAAAAGTAAACGACCCCATAGACAACCCTCAAGGCTACACCTTTGACCCCAGCTACAATTATGCATCTCTGCAAGGTTTACGTGGTTTTCTGGGTATCAGATATACAATGAAGTAATAAATGTGTTTGGAGGATAAAGTCGGTAATTGCATAAAACTCCTTGTAAAGCAAAAGCCATAATATACCTTTGCCGCAAAGAATACAACCATGTACAACTTCTCTTATTTCAAAGAGCAGGATAAGCAGGCGATACGCGATTTTATGGAAGATAATCCCTTTGCTTTCCTTACTGGCAGCTTCGCATCGGGCAAGCAGGTAGCTACACAAATACCGGTGCTGTTTGAAGAAAGAGATGGTGAGCTATACCTGAAAGGGCACATCATGCGTAACACAGACCATCACAAAGCACTCGTTGAAAACCCCAACGCTTTGATAGTATTTACAGGCCCAAGTACCTATGTCAGTGCATCGTGGTACACCAACCCGCAAATAGGCTCTACATGGAACTATATGAGCGTACACATAAGCGGGCAAGTCAACTTTATGACACCTGAAGAACTGATACAGTTTATGCGTGCCTTTACTCTGAAATTTGAAAAAGGTAATACAGACTCACTCACCATATACGATAACCTCCCCGACACTTTTTTAAGCAAGATGATGCCTGCCATTGTAGGCTTTGAAATAAAAGCCGAGAAAATAGATAACGTGTTTAAGTTGAGTCAGAACAGGGATGAGAAAAGCTACCTCAACATCATATCTAAACTGCAAGAGCAAGGCGGCAATAGTGCATTGATAGCCACAGAAATGAAAAAAAGAAAAGCTGCTTTATTTCCACCAGGGGTGGAATGGGATGCTTCGAAGTTTGATTCGTAAACAGATTTAATAGATGTTAAGCAATTGAATAAATACAATCAAATATTGTATATTTGCAATAGAAAAACTCTAATAATACCATGACAACAAAATAATATGCAACAACAAAAAGCAACAACTCTTGAAATATCATCATTGATTTTCAATCCTTTAGTGCGTAACATAAAATAAACAGAACAACTCCTATCAAAAACTATCAATAAATATGAAAATTCTTAACTTAACCTGTGCACACTGCTAACTATATAAACACTTTTATAGCTGTAGCAGAAGACTGCCCGGTAACCACAGCACAAATCCCACCGCTGAAAGGCGACAACAAAACTGTTGCCAACCTGCAATTTGATATGATAATGGACAACCCGTACAAGTACACGTCAGACGATGTGATATTTAAAGTCCACGCCATCCGCAACAGTATAGGCGCTGCTGCACAAAAAGCCGAACGTGAAAAATTCTTCAGTAAAGGGCAGCCATGCTTACGTTCATCGCCGCTTACTAAACGCTATGGCTGGGGTGTACATAGCAATGCCGAAGGCAAAGTAGCCATCTATGCCGTCAACAGCCCGGAGTACAAGAAGCTGCTGGCAGACAAAAAAATAGCGCATACCCAAGGCATGCGCTCTAAAAAAGTATAACGCACATCAACCATTGTAGGCAGTTTCTATATCTGCAATAATGATTTTTGTCATTTTCATCATTGCCATCGCTACACGCTGTGTTTTTAC
>CALESY010000065.1 GCA_937919945.1 uncultured Chitinophagaceae bacterium
CTTACAAAGTGCCATAATTATTTCGCTTACCGCTTTTGTTGCAAATTGTTGCAATTCCTTACAACATTTTCAATTATCGTATGTAATGTGAACAAATACAATCACAATAAATCATTCAAATCAAAGTCCTCTTTTCACCTTTTGTGGATAACTGGGCATCAGGTGCCAACCGCTTTTTTGTTACTTTGTATAGTCAGAACATACCAATCTGGGCAATCAGCTAAATCATTAAAATAATAGGTCTAAATTGAAGTTTTCCCATTTACATAATCATACCCAGTTCTCGCTGCTCGACGGTGCATCATCCATCAGCAAGCTATACGAGAAAGCCATCAAAGACGAAATGCCCGCTATGGCTATTACCGACCATGGCAATATGTTTGGCGTGTTCGATTTTGTGTCGCAAGCATGGAAGAATACCAAAGTAGTAGGCAAGCGAGATGATGGTAAAGACATCGTAGAGCCGATAGTAAAGCCGGTGATAGGTTGTGAGTTTTATTTGGTAGAAGACCGAACAAAGCGAGCGTTCAGCCGAGAGGAGAAAGATACTCGCTACCACCAGCTATTCCTCGCCAAAGATGAAACAGGCTACCGCAATCTGGTAAAGCTATGCTCGCTCGGCTATATGGAAGGGCTGTATGGCAAGTACCCACGCATAGACCGTGAGTTGGTAGAGAAATACCACGAGGGGCTGATAGCTACTACCTGTTGCCTCGGCGCACAAGTGCCGCGTACTATACTGAAGAAGGGCGAGGATGAAGCCGAAAAAGTGTTTCAGTGGTGGCACAACCTGTTTGGCGACGATTACTATGTAGAGATACAACGGCACGATATACCCGAGCAGATAAAAGTAAACGAAGTATTACTGAAGTTTGCCCGTAAATACAATGTACCCATCATAGCATCCAATGACTCGCATTATGTAGATAGGGAAGATGCCAACGCCCACGATATCTTGCTATGCATCAACACGGGCGAGAAGCAGAGTACGCCCAGCATGAAGGAGTTTGCAGATGATGATGAGCAACGACCAAAAGATACCCGCTTCGCGTTTTATAACGACCAGTTCTACTTCAAGAACACGGGCGAGATGTCAACACTGTTTGCAGACCTGCCCGAAGCGATAGACAATACCAACCTGATAGTTGACAAGATAAAGCCCATGAAGCTGGAGCGAGAGATACTCTTGCCACACTTCAAAGTACCTGAAAACTTCAATGATGATCAGGATAAGTATCTTGAACACATAACCTGGGAGGGCGCTAAAGAACGCTACAAAGAACTGACTCCTGAGATTGAGGAGCGTATCAGGTTTGAGTTATTTACCATCCGTACGATGGGTTTTGCAGGCTACTTCCTCATAGTTAGCGATTTCATCAAAGCAGGGCGGGATTTAGGTGTGTTTGTAGGGCCTGGGCGTGGTAGTGCGGCAGGTAGCGCAGTAGCATATTGCATCGGCATTACGAATATTGACCCCATAAAATACAACCTCCTGTTCGAGCGTTTCCTCAATCCGGAACGTAAGAGCATGCCAGATATAGATACCGACTTTGACGATGTGGGTAGGCAAAAAGTGATAGACTATGTGGTGGACAAATACGGCAAAAACCAAGTAGCACATATTGTTACCTATGGTACGATGGCTGCCAAGATGAGCATCAAAGACGTAGCACGCGCGCTTGACCTGCCGCTACCTGATAGCAACGCCTTGGCAAAGATGGTACCTGAACGTCCGGGTATATCCCTAAAACGCATATTGCATGCACCTATAAAAGGCGAAGGCAGCCTTGAACAAAAAGAAGGTTTGGGTGGCGAGGAACTGGAAGGTGTTAATAAACTACGTGAGATATATGCTGATGCTAACTTGTTGCAAAGCACCGTGCTGCATTCGGCTGAAAAACTGGAAGGCTCTGTACGTAATACTGGTATACACGCCGCAGGTATCATCATTGCACCAAAGGATTTAACAGAACTGATACCCGTAGCTACTACCAAAGATGTTGACCTGCTGATAACACAGTTTGAAGGAAACATCATTGAGAATGCAGGTGTTATCAAGATGGACTTTTTGGGATTGAAAACCTTAACCATCATCAAGGATGCCTTGGCACTAATCAAGCGCAATTATGGTGTGGATATAGACATGGATAACATTCCGCTGGATGATGTTAAAACTTATGAATTATACCAGCGCGGTGAAACCAACGGTACGTTTCAGTTTGAAAGTCCGGGTATGCAGAAATACCTGAGAGAACTGAAGCCCGATAAGTTTGACGACCTGATAGCGATGAACGCGCTATACCGCCCCGGCCCGTTGGAGTATATACCCAACTTCATTAAACGGAAGCATGGTGAAGAAGCCATTGTGTACGACCTCGATGATATGAAAGAGTATCTGGAGGAAACCTATGGTATAACGGTGTATCAGGAGCAGGTGATGTTGCTGTCGCAAAAACTGGCAGGTTTTAGCAAAGGCGATGCCGACGTATTGCGCAAGGCAATGGGTAAGAAGCAGAAGGCGGTACTCGACAAAATGAAAAGCCAGTTTGTAGAAGGGGCAAAAGCAAAA
Source organism: uncultured Chitinophagaceae bacterium (assembly GCA_937919945.1). GTDB lineage: Bacteria > Bacteroidota > Bacteroidia > Chitinophagales > Chitinophagaceae > Polluticoccus. The sequence goes on from CALESY010000065.1 coordinate 2,570, forward strand.
GGCCATGCCGAAGACAAACTGAATAAGATATGGACAGACTGGGAAGCATTTGCCCAGTACGCGTTCAACAAATCGCACTCTACTTGTTACGCTTTTGTAGCGTACCAAACAGCCTATCTAAAAGCACATTACCCTGCGGAGTTTATGGCAGCGGTGCTCAACAACCAAGGCAATATAGACAAGATAAAGTTCTACATGGAAGAGTGCCAGCGTATGGGCTTACAAGTGTTAGGGCCGGATGTAAACGAGAGTCTGAAAGGTTTTGCAGTAAGTGGAGAGAGCGTGATACGTTTTGGTATGAATGCCATCAAAGGAGTAGGCGAGAATGCTGTGGAAGATATCATTGCAGAGCGCGAGAAGAACGGGCGGTATGCTACGGTGTATGATTTCATTGCACGTATCAGCCAGCGAACAGTCAACAAAAAATCTTTAGAAAACCTTGTACTGGCAGGCGCGTTGGATTGTTTTAAAGACCTGCACCGTGCTCAATACTTTTATATGCCACCAACAGACCCTATCAGCGGGTTGGAAAGATTGGTACGCTTTGGCAACCAGGTACAGGCAAGCAGCACAATGGCTACCAGCAGTTTGTTTGGCGAAACTGCAATGCCTGATGTGAAACCACCCATGATGCCAACATGCGAGCCATGGACACTACCCGAACTACTGGATAAAGAGAAGGAAGTAGTAGGCATCTACCTGAGCGCTCACCCGCTTGACGGCTATAAGTTTGAAATGCAGCATTATGGCTTTACACCCATTAGCGAGATAGATAAGCTGCGCGGGCGTACAATACGCATAGCAGGCTATGTAACAGATGCCGCACATATGACTACCAAGAAAGGCAGCAAATTCGGTAAGCTTATACTAAACGATTATAGTGGCAACCAAGAAATACTGTTTTGGGAAAATAACTATGTACAATACAACAAGTACATAGATAACGGACAGAAGCTGATGATAACCGGGGTATATCAGGAGCATAAATACCGCCCGGGCGTTATGGAGTTTCAGATACAGGGTATTTCGCTGCTAGACCAGGTACGCAAAACCATGACACGTCGTGTGAACCTCCAAATTCCTTTGAGTAAGATAGACGACGTAATGGCACAATTCATATACGAGAATGTAAAACAATACCCTGGTAATACCGAACTGTTAATAGCCGTGCGTGATGAAGAAACTGATATGGCAGTGCGGCTGCGTACCAATGGCATGAAAGTAGAGCTGAATGACAACCTGATACAGTTTATAACTGATAATGAAGCAATTGAATATAAGGTGGAAGTAGGGTAGGTGGATATTATGTGATTATCTTATATCGCTATTATGCCCCGTTATTGGATGGTATGGAGGAATGGTGTTACCTTTGTAATTCATTTATACAAATACTAAAAAAACAATCGAAAAATGGCAGCAGTATATACAGATGCGAATTTTGATGCAGAAGTACTGAAAACAGACAAATTGAGTGTAATAGATTTTTGGGCTCCTTGGTGTGGTCCTTGTCTGGCTTTAGGTCCTACTATAGAGGCATTGGCTACAGAATATGAAGGCAAAGTAAACGTTGGTAAAGTAAATGTTGATGAAAACCCTAATCTGTCTATCAACTACGGTATCACCAGCATACCAGCGGTACTGTTCATCAAAAACGGACAAGTAGTAGATAAGCAAGTTGGCGCAGCACCTAAAGGTGTGTTTGAAAAGAAAATACAATCGCACCTGTAACAGCAGCGTGTTAATTACAATATAGTTCAAAGCCTTGCGTGTAGCGAGGCTTTGTTATTTCCTCTTTTTTGATTTTGTATACAGAAGGTTTATCAGCACCATACTTTTCACTTTTTAAAAATCTTACTACCTTATATTGACTAATTATGCTTATCAATACGTTTATTCATTACGCTGAACCATAAAGGTGGTAACATAGCCAGCAGCATGCTGCCCGGGTAACCGGTTGGTAGTTGCGGAGAGCTATCGTGGTGGCGTAGTAGTTGATATTTGCGGCTGGCAAGGTAGTGATGATCACTATGGCGGCTTAGTTCAAAAAGCATGACGCGTCCTACCACATGGTCGCTGTTCCAGCTATGGTGCGGCATGGCACGTTCGTATTTACCATCGCCAAGTGGCTTGCGTTGTAGTCCGTAATGTTCTATATAGTTTACCGTTTCCAGCAACAGTATTCCTAATATAGCAGCAAGAATAAAATAGCCAAGCACCATCCAGCCAAATAGTAAACCTATCAACAATAGAAAAGCAAGCTGTATCAGTTGGTAATGCAGCATCTCATTATGCAGCCATGTTTTTCCTTTCTTGCGTTGTTCGTCTGTGGCTATTGTCCATGCATTGCGATACACACCTGTTATGCTGCGTAGCCAAAACAAATACAGTGGTTCATTTCGGCGGGCGCTGCTGGGGTCTGCTGGCGTACCCACATATTTATGATGTCCGCGATTGTGTTCTATAAAAAAGTGCATGTATAGTGAAGTTAGCAACAACATACGCGCCATTGTTTGCTCGGTAAAGTTTACACGATGACCAAGCTCATGACCTACGTTAATACCCATAACACCACACATCAGCCCCATAGTCATGATACGCCCTATGGTATCACTAACCGATAATCCTGCATCGCCAATATGTGTTAGAAATTGATATAGTACTGCGTATTGTATAGGTACAATGCAGTAGAGTATCCAATCGTATAGCCTGTCGTCTTTTGCCAGAGCTTCTTCATTGGCATCGGGGTTACGGTGGTCAGGTGGTATCAGTAACTCCAGCAATGGTATAGCTACAAAGCCAAACAATACTGGTGCCTATGTAGCCCAGCCTGCGTGCTGAAAGCTGAACCATGCCCCGATGTTAAAGAGCAGAGGAATACTGTATTTAATAATGCGAACTTTCATGTAACCTGTTACCGTAAATTACATAAAAAAGCCACTATTAGTTAGTGGCTTTTTATGTAACAATGATGTGTCAACAAGTTTCTTTCTTGTTGAAGTATAAACGGTATTCTTAATATCGCAAATCACAATCATATCTAGCAACTGCTTGCTGCCCGGCGTAGTTTTCTTCACGTTCGAAGTACACACATTGCCTTCCTGCATCTTCCTCATTTACAGCCCGAATAGTATTGCGTGATGTAGCTTTGTTTACAACTTTTCCGTCTACCACATAAGTGATTTTGCAGGAACATTCGTATTCTTTTTTGCAAGAACTGAAAATAACAAGGGCTATTAAAACAGTAGCAAGGCTGTATATCTTTTTCACAAGCTGAAGTTTAAGATTTCAGTAAAAATATCATACACGGCTCAAAAAAACAAGCTAATAACCACTAATTACGGTTATTAATTGCAGCAAGGGTTTGCCGATGCCTTTTTTCGGCACGTTTATTATACAGGTCGAACACCGCCCAGAGTGCGGCAGGCAGCCAGCCTAACAGGGTTATTTGTAGCAGCAGGCATATAATACCCCTTAAAACCCTGCCACGTAAAAAGAAAGACAGCCAGGGCAACAGTATGGCAATAAGTATCATGCAACAAAGGTATGAATAGGATTGCATTTCGCTGTATGTCTGTTTTCTTTAACTTTGCCATCCTTTCAGAAGAAACCGGAATATGTTTGAAAATTTAAGTGAACGCCTCGAAGGCGCGTTTAAGCAGTTAAAAGGCGAAGGCCGTATATCTGAAATAAATGTAGCCACTACTATAAAAGAAATACGCCGTGCATTGGTAGATGCCGATGTGAACTTTAAGATAGCGAAAGAATTTACCGACAAGGTAAAGGATAAAGCTATGGGCGAAAAAGTGCTGACAGCCGTATCGCCGGGGCAGTTGATGGTGAAGATTGTAAAAGACGAGCTGGCAGAGCTGATGGGTGGTACAGAGGCTGAAATAGACCTTGGCAACAAACCCACGGTAATACTGATAGCGGGTTTGCAGGGTTCGGGTAAAACCACCTTCAGCGGTAAGCTTGCCAACTTTCTGAAGAGTAAGAAAGGGCGTAACCCATTGCTAGTAGCTGCAGACATTTATCGCCCAGCGGCTATGGACCAGTTGAAAGTATTGGGTGAGCAAATAAAAGTACCCGTATATGCCGAACCTGATAATAAAGATGCGGTAGCTATAGCGCAAAACGCCATAGCCGAAGCCAAAAAGAACGGCAATAGTGTAGTGATAATAGATACAGCAGGTCGCTTGGCCGTAGATGAGGTGATGATGGCAGAGGTAGCCAATATAAAAGCTGCCGTGCAACCACATGAGATACTGTTTGTAGTTGACTCTATGACAGGGCAGGATGCTGTAAATACAGCCAAAGCCTTCAATGACAGGCTCGATTTTACAGGTGTTGTGCTTACCAAGCTGGACGGTGATACCCGTGGCGGTGCTGCGCTTACCATCAAATACACAGTAGATAAGCCCATTAAGTTTGTAAGCATGGGCGAAAAGCTGGATACGCTGGATGTTTTCTACCCTGAGCGTATGGCACAGCGTATATTGGGCATGGGCGATATTACCACCCTTGTAGAGCGTGCACAGGCACAGTTTGACGAAGTGCAGGCCAAGAAGCTGGAGAAAAAGATACGAGCTAATAAGTTTGACTTTGAAGACTTTAAAGAGCAGCTTAATCAGATAAAGAAAATGGGTAATATCAAAGACCTGTTGGCTATGATACCCGGTGTAGGTAAAGCCATGAAGGATATTGATATATCTGACGATGCATTTAAAGGTATAGAAGCCATCATCAATTCTATGACACCATATGAACGCAATAATCCTGACGTTATAGACGGTAGCCGCCGCAAACGTATTGCTAAGGGTAGTGGTAAGGATATAGCAGATGTAAATGCCTTTATGAAACAGTTTGATCAGATGCGCCAGATGATGGGGCAGATGAACAAAATGAAAGGCATGATGCCTGGTATGGGTATGCCATTTGGCAGGAAATAAACGCGAATAGTAGTTTTTTGATGTTAATCTGATTTTAATTTTCGATTTATCGGGAAATTATTTAACTTCGCAAT
>CALESY010000066.1 GCA_937919945.1 uncultured Chitinophagaceae bacterium
AAGCACCCGCAGAAGAAAAAGCCCGTTTCTTCAGAAAGACAAAAGAAATAGCCAAGCAAGGTGCCGGCAAAAATGCACGCGGCAGCCGCGGTGATTTTGAAAGCCGTATCAATTTACTACCGCGTGATATTCAAAAAGGGTTAGCGAGCAAATCGCTGCAATCAGTGGACATCAGCTATTATGCTGTCAAGGATATTACTAACAGCAAAGTGGTAAAAATGCTGCGCGATGATGATAATAAATCAGTGGGCTATACCAATATCAGTTCTGCCAAACTGGAGAAAGGGGCATTCTTCCTGTTACATGCCATCCGTCTGATGTACGGCGTAGCAGACCAGGGGGCAGGCTCACCACTGAATGTCAACTTTTCCATTACCCCCGATTTTATCCGTAACGGTGAATTTGAATTTAAAGCTAATGGTGCAGTGCTGATACCCAATACCTCATTGGAAGTATTCAATACCAAAGGGAATAACAAACTGGTAGAAGGCACGTATGTTTTGGATAACCCCAAGCTGATACGTGACCAGCAAACCATCGAGTTCAACCTTGAATGGGGAACGAACGCACCGCAACATGCTTACCTGAAAGTAGTGCTGATCGGTACGACCGTTGTAAAAGCATAGGTAGTATGCCATAAGGGCTATTCATATTTCAAAGGACACCACAGAACGTTCGATCGTGAAGAATAATAAATTTCAACGCATTCGTTTGCGCGTATCATCAGCGGGAGAAACCATCCGCTTCAATGCAGTCTGCGACAGGGGCTTTCGTACCATCAAAGGTATTTTCGTATCGCTACCGCAGGATAAAGCGGTGCAGGGTGCTATGCTTGGCTTCAGGTTAAACAATGTGGAAGTATTGGATGACGGGCATGAGGTAAAAAACCTCACGGCTACCAATAGTGTCGCGCCGAACAATAAGTTCTTTCTGTTTCCTGAAAAAATCGAAGCGGCAGGTGGTAGTATGGAAGGTCGTTATACGGACGGCAGCAAATACCCTTTATTGGTGGATAACGGAGAGGATAGCGGCGTGTTTGACCCCGGCAAGGTCAATTTCAAAACCCTTGCCGGGTATACAACCAATCCTTTTGGTGTGGTATTTCCTTATGATGTCATCATCAATATCTGGCTTACCAACGACTAGCAACTATGACAAGAGGGTTCAGGTATCAGCAGGTCAGCCTGCGTATCAGTGAAAGCGGCCAGCGTGTATACTTCAACGCCGAAAGCCATAAAGACTATACACTGCTCAAAGGCATCAGCCTGTCGGTGGGTTATGAAGCTGCATTGTTCGGCAGCACCTTCGGTTTTCGGGTGAACGAGAAAAAAATACTCGATGAGAGCCATGAGGCGCACTTACTGGTATTCGGGAATGATGTACCACACAATCAACGTATGTTATTCTTTGAGACACCCGTTCCGATACATGCTTCCAAACTGGAAGGTATTTATACCGACAGTGCGTTGCAGGCTTTGCTGGGTAATACCAGTTACAGCCCGGGTGGTGGCGTGATACCACCAGCGGATGTGAATGTCAAGAAAACCTTTGTTTCGGGTAAAGACATTGTTTCCTACAGCCGTGTCATCGCAGATGCGGTGCTGGTGTCAGATAATGCCGGCGTAATTGTTGGCGGAGGCGGGTTGGGTACCGGGCCTGTAGCCGGGTCACCCGACCCTACCAACCCTTCTAACCCGCTGTCAGTGTATTACCCTTATGATGTACGCATAACCATGTATTTATCCGTATAGCTATGAACAAGACAAGAGTCATACACTATCCTGTACAATGTATCGTTCGCCAGCCGCTCACGCCGGTCAACATATACACGGTATTGCCGGGGCATATCCGCAAAGTGGTCGGTGTAAAAGCCGTCCATTCGGTAGGCGTGCAATTAATGAGTACCGATAGCTACCTGCCGGTGATAGGTTACCTCTCACTGGAGTTCAATAACCGTCAGTATCATATTGGCCATATAGATGTGCCTTTTGATAACCGTGCTGAAGCCAGCGATGCCTACCTCGACACTTCGATAGATATAGTCCCGGGCAGCCTGTTGAGCGGTCATTATGAAAACAAGGTTTTTACAGGAACGGACTACCAACGTGCAAACGGAACGGTAACGGACAAGTGGAGCAACTATATCGTAACGATTTATCTCAAAGCCCTATCGGATGATTAACACAGAAGACTATGCAGAACGGCAGATGCGGAGAAGGGGGATGGAAATTGCCTATGCCAGGATATTACCGATAGTCGTACGGCGCATTACCGATAGTAACGGTAACGTACTGGTCAACAGTATTGAGTTTGATGCGTATAACCAGTATTGGTATCTGGTCAACGCATACGAACTGCCCATCGGTACACGCATTACCAGTGATACCCATGTCGCGCTGCTGGAAATACATAGCAATGATACGATGGAGGAGTTCAGCGGAAAAATAAAGATACAGTTACCTGCTTCTTTTACTGGCCATATATGCCAGGCATTGTTTTATCAGGTACTGGTTAAATAAAAATCATTCAAAAGCATTACAAGAACATGGCACAAAGTGATTTCCCCGAACTGCGCGCGCTCTTTGATAAGAACCGTGAAGTAGTCAAAATGCTCAAAGGAGAAAAAAACCTCTCTGATAAGCAGATTGGTTTTACGGCTGTATACAATAAGCTGGGTAAAAAGATTGCAGAGAGTAAGGATAAAACCTCTTTAACGGCTTTTACAACCGTCATCTGCGGACGCTATCAGGTATGCCAGCCCGACAGTATTACCGTCACATGGCATAACAGTGAGACGGGTGAAAAACTTTTTGAACACACGTTTGCAGTCGGCAAGCTACAGCGGGATGAAGAACCTGCGATGCGGGTCATACCCATGCAGATGCAGCCATCCGGCTTTCAGGGCTTAGGCGAAGCCGATGTCAATAACCTCGTTGAAAAACGGCTCACCGAAATGCGCCAACGAGAGGAATACGAACGGCTGCGCGAAGAGAACCAAAAAATGCAACACCAGATTAGCGAACTGGAAATACGCAACGCAGACCTGAAGCATGACATCGCCGCCAAAGAAACCACAGAGAGTTATATGCGCATACTGGGTATGGCACTACCGGGTATATCCAAATTTTTCGGGGGTGCAGGCATACTCAGTATGCTGGCAGGCACGGAAGAAAAAGAGCCAGTTGTTCCGCAGGCGTTGGATGCCGCCACAGAACGCCCAGTTCAAGAACCCAAAGATGAGCGCGAGCAGATGATAGGGATGTTACGCGACTATATGACTGAAGAACTGAGCCAACAAGAGATAGCTACCCTATACCTGCTTTTTGTAGAAATACAAAAAGATAAAACACTGATTCAAAAAATACTCAACCAAATAACAGCCGACAATGAAATTACCCATACTGAATACAAAAACGACAACAGGGCAAAAGCAACAAGTTGATATTACCATACGGGTGGGAGCGGACAGTAAAGAAGAAGCGATCGCTATGCAGGAAGCTATCCAGAGTTTCGTACAGCATTTTTCGTTGAAAGAAATGCAATCTGCCGCACGCAAGCTACAGACGCCGAGTAACCGCAGCATGATTAAAACTTTTCTGTAGATGCCGGAGAAAGGGGCAAAGCTACAGGAGCAGTTATTGCAGAACCTGCCGATGATATTGCTGGCAGGCGGGGCAGTATACCTCGCATCAAAAATACTCAAGGGTGCAGGTCATACGGCTGATGAGATAGCACAGGCATTGCAGTTGAAAAAATCAGATGAACAAGTGAAGAGTGAAAAGCAATCACGGGAAGCCATCGAACGCTATGTCAATGAAGTGCCGCAAAAACAAAAGCCGACGAGACCGGCAGGTTTTTGGGCGCAACTGGCAGAACGTATTTACCGGGATACACAATACAGTTCGGTCGGCGATGCGCATGAAGATGCCAGATACTGTATGACCTATGTTGGTAATGATGCGGACTTTGCCTTGTTGTATAAATACTATGGCAGGCGGCAGGAGACCTGGTTCGGTCTCTTCCCCGATGGCGGACCCAAAGACCTCATACAAACGATTGTGTCTAACCTGAATAAGGCGCAGAAGCAATCCATTAATAAACACTATGCCCGCAAAGGCGTTGCCATACGATTTATATAAACAGGCATTTGTAAAAAAAACAAATAGCATATAAAACAGCAAAGATTGGATACGGTCATAACAGCAGCCAAAGCGCAGGTAAAAAAAGACAACACGGTCTTATATGTCGTGTATGCAGCAGCGGCTTATTTCGGTTTGCAATATTTGCTCAAACCGAAGCGGGCAGCAGCGATGGTCGTACCGTCACCTGCACATGAAGTAGTGGTTAATGATACACCAAGCACCTACCCAGTGCCGCAACCTGCAAATATAGGTAAGCAAGTGCCGGCGACAACCGCTTACATGGGCGAGTCTTTTCCGTTGCGTAAAGGTATGAGGGGGCAACGCATCAAAATACTACAGCAAAAATTAGGTATCACTGCCGATGGTATGTTCGGCAGCGGGACGGAAGCGGCACTATTGCAGCAATACCGTATGCGTACCGTTAGCGAGGTGCAATACCGTCAAATACTGCAAGTTGCCAAGACGGCTACCCCTACGGTAAGCACCCGTACTGCTTCCACAACGGTATTAAAGAAAGGCAGCAAAGGGGCAGATGTGTTTCGATTACAGCAATGGCTGGGTTTTAAAGACAAACGCATTGCCCGCAGGGGTGAGCCGGTAGCAGATGGTGATTTCGGGACACAAACACAAACGGCTTTGCTGCAAAAAACAGGCCGTGTATGGATCAGTATAACAAGCCTGAACGAATACATACAAAAAGCCCGAACGGCCAGATAGTAAACTATACAATCATTTGACAAACAATACGCGGGATAAACAATAAAAAATGGCTGCATTTTCACTCCGATCACAACGCACTGGTCAGTTGAAGTTTTTTAGTCTGCTTGAAATCCTCCAACTGCTGGGTGATACCGTCAATGATGAGATATGGCTGCCGGGACAGGAGGATGTATTTAACCTCTCGAGCTTCCAAGAAATAAACGGTGGCGGGTCAATCGGTCATCAAGCGAACTGGCATACAAAAAATTTTTCACAGTTGCAGGGACAGTCTGTGGGGGTGTTAAAATAACTGCCGGCACCACCCGTGCTGAT
>CALESY010000067.1 GCA_937919945.1 uncultured Chitinophagaceae bacterium
ACCACACTGCCGCCTGTGTATATGCCTGATATTGAAATTTCAAACCTGTTTCCATCGGCTACGTATAATATCCGTATTGTTCGCCATTGTTGCGACGGGATACAGAGCGAACCGTTGCTGCTTGAAGTGAATACATAGAAAGTCGTGAGGGATGAGGAATGAGTCTATGCTTTCTTCTTTTTCGACAAATGAAGTAATCCCCAAAAATACATCAGCTAATAAGCTAATTATCACATCAGCTAATCAACTAACCAATGCCCAACGCAACCATCACTATACCACAACCCGTACTGACAGCGGGGCAATATTTTAAAACCCGCTACAGACAACTGCCATCTGGCGGGTGGAGCGGCTATACCAACCGAACCAATGCTACATTTACCATCACAGGACTGGCTGCTGCACAGTATCAACTGGAGGTGATATTGGTAAAAGCAAACGGTACAGAGTGCCCGCCCATATACAAAACCTTTACCCTCATCGGCGATTATGATTGCACGAAAGTAACCTTCAGCGCACAGATGATAAAGGTTGGCAGCGTGTATAATCTGGAAGTATTGTACACTAAAAATGCAGGTTATACAGCACCGCCCTGTGGCTGGCAGATAGTGTATGTACACAACGGCACCACGTACAATTACACCATTACATCCTTACCACTGCCGTCGGGTAGCATCAAGATACCGCTAACGAATAATAACGGTTTGTTGGTGAGGATATTCTCTGATATGTGTAGCGGTAAAAAGAAACAGTGTTACGAGGCCGATGTTACAAAACCATTTGAGCCATGTACTAACATGACATTGGTGAGCGCGGTGATGACAAAAAATCCGTCAACAGGTTTGTTTTTCATTACGCTGAATATTGTACAGTCTGCCCCGCCGACCACTACGCCTATGGTGTATTACAAGCAAACAAACCCATTGGGTAGCGGTGTGGCAGATGAAAAACTGTTTACGCCCACCATCAGCACTACGGCTACGAGTGTTACGTTTCAGGTAACGCCCAATACATCTGCCATCAGTGAGGTATTTGCCTACACAGGCTATATCCGCGACGCGTGTACAGGTATGGCTACCTATACGGTGAGTTGCAGCAGATTTTAGAAAAATATTTGTTAGAATGTATAAAACGATGTAAATTTGTTTTTATAAATTTCCTGCCAACATAGCCGGTATGCTATTCAAAAACGTACTTCAGGCTTTATCCCTGCCTGCAAAAGGATAACAATCATATTTTTATTAACCTCTAAACTTTTAAACAAATGGCTTTTTGTCCGGCAGATTGTGCCAACATTACCATTACCACCAATCAGCCCGGTGGTTGCGACCTCAAAGTGCGCAAGCGCAATATAGACCGCATCGGTTTCTTTCCGTGCAGTGTAGATTTGCCCGCGCCTTTTACCTGTGCAGGCTTGCAGGCGCTTGTAGATGCGAATACGCTTACATTCAGCAGCCCGCTTGCCAACATTGAAGTGCAGGACCCGAATTTTGAAGAGCTGCAAATTGCAGACTGCCGCCCCAGCGAGCGTATGGCTACCAGCCGCCTCATCACCTTCCAAGACAGGATAGCGATAGAAACGGCTGCCATTACAACACCTTCTGCCGTGCCTGCCAATCTTTTCTTCGACTACGACTTCTGGAAAGACAAGAAAACCAAACGCGCCATGCTGCGCTACATGTTTGTGTTTTGCGATGGTAGCATCGTAGTGCCTAAAGACGAGAACGGCAAACCTATGGCAGCAGGGCTGGATGTATTCCTGAGCTATGAAAGGCAAGGAAGCGGCGGCAGCTCTTACATTCTTGAAATCAAAAAAGGACAGCTTGAATTTAAAGGCGACCCGCTCGATTTCAACAAGCCCGAATTTACTACAGGCAACGAGGTGTTCTACCTCACAGATTGCGCGGGCATTCTGTAATTGAAACGGTTTGCAATAGACAGTTGGCAGTAGCAGCGCGTAGGCGCAATCATGTCAATACTTATAAGCCCTGCTGCCACTGTCTTTGCAATACTGCATTACTAATAAATACCAACTGCCAACTATAAACAACTACCATGCAACCAAACGAAGCATTAGCCATACTGAACAAGACGGTGAAACTGAGCCGTGAAATGAATGAATCCCTGCAACGCAAACGAGATGTGTACTACGGCATCAGCCTGCATACTACTGGCGCGTGTCCTGCATTCAGAGATTTGAGTGGCGGGGGAATGATATACCCGCAAGGCTATTATGGCCCGGAGTATCAGCGGCTGTTTGATAAACACCTGCTGAGCCGCCACCCGCGAGAGAATGATGCTACGCGCAACTGGCGTTTCAGCCAGTATCGTCCGCTCACAAAAGCACCTTTTGCACAGATAACGGAAATAGTAACGGGTGCTGTTTTTCAGGATGCCAATTACGACATCAGCCTGCAAGACGCAAAAGACGAGCAGTATATATGGGGCAATCATTTCAGCGGGCACGATATCGTGGGTTATTTCAGCAATATCGCTTTCCGCAATATGGTAGAAGACCCGAATGGCTTACTGCTACGCATACCTGCACAGGCAGGGTACGAGCAGGCTGACGATAAATTGCAGGTAGATATTTGGTTCATCAATACCAAAGACATCGTGTTGCATACTGCAGACGATTTGTTATTCACGCGCAATGGCTTTGCTTGGTGGGTAGATAAAAATACCATCTGGCGTTTCAGCTATCGTGCCGAAAAGAAAGAGTACTACCTTGCCCCCGAAGATGTAAACGGTTACTATGCGCACCTGCTGGGCAGGCTGCCTGTAAGTGTCGCAGGGGGTGTATGGAATACACAGGGCTACTACGATAGCTTTTATAGTAAAGCCAAAGCAGCTGCCGACGATTTTGTGAGCGCATACAGTGCCGCACAGTTGGTAGATAAAGAAGCATCGCATCCGTTTATTGTAGAAGCCAGTACCGATTGTCCTGATTGCAGAGGTATGGGTACGGTGCAGCAAGATTGTAGTAGTTGCCCCAATGGTGTAGAATTGGTATCGTGTGGTGGCTGTGCAGGCAGCGGGCAGATAAGCCGTAATCCCGGACAGCACATCATCATTCCGCAAGACAAGCTGAAAGACGGTTCGCCTATACAAATCATCAACCCCGATGTAAGCATCAACGCGCACCACCGTAATGTATGCGCACAAGTGATGGAGCTGATAATAGAAGCGCTGCACCTGCAAAAAACAGATGAGGCACAAAGCGGCGTGGCGAAAGCCATAGACCAGGAAAGGCTGTATAAATTCATCAGCAATATCAGCAATCATGTGTTTGATAAACTGCTGACAGATACGTTGCGAGATATAATAGCCTACCGCAATGCGGGTGCTACAGGCGGTACGGTACATCCAACGGAATACCCTTTCCGTGTGGTGAAGCCAACACAATTCCGCATCAAAACATCGGCCGACTTGCTGCAGGAATATAGTACTGGTAAACAGGCGGGTATGCCTGCCTTTATCCGCAAGCGCATGGCTATGGATTTTGTTGACAAACAATATAGCGGTGATGCGGTGATGAAGAAGAAGGCGCAACTGATAACACAGCTTGACAACCTGAGTGTATTGAGCATAGAAGAAATTACGGCACTACGCAATGCAGGTGCTGTAACCGATGCCGAACTGCAATATAGCCGCAAACTACCTGCTATGGTAGATGCATTGGTAAGAGATAAGGGAGAATATTGGTTTTTGCATACAGACGTGTGCCAAATAGAACAGGTACTGACAAGTATGTAGGGTTTGTTTTTGTTTCATAGATAAATGAGCGTGCCTTGTCTAAGGTGCGCTATTGTTTGTATAGTGTAAAATAACAGCGTGCGATAATCTTTTATATGGTAATTGTTTATTTTTAAAGTGAATATCAGAACCTTATGAAGAAACTTACCCTATATGTTACAGTCCTGTTATTAGCATTGTATGCATGCAAAAAGAAAGATACAATAGACAATGCAGGTGGGCCGTACCCGACAACTTCTTATACGTTTACCAATAAAACGGATAAACCTATCAATATACGTGTTTTTACAGATAGTGGCGACTTTCATGATGGTGGGCGATGTGTGTACTTATATGCCTTGCCCGGGCAACAAGTAGTGATGCCGTATAATAAGCTGAATGAAAATGCAGCACCAATACCACCAAGGTTTGCCTATTATTGGTCGTCAACAGATAATACACTGTCTAGTTGGGGGAAAGATTTTGACCAATACCCGCGCTTTGCATACTATGCCCCTGTACAGGCGTATAATATGGATATACTGCCTTCGGATGGCTCTACGGATGCCGCTTATGCGCTAAACGGGCTCGATGGTAAAACTACTTGGAAATCTATAGATGCATTTGATGCTAATGGCAATAGCATTTGGGCATCATTGCCAGACAGCCAGAAGCACTACAGGGTATCGCTACACTGGGGCAAACGTGTATGGCTGCGCCGTATGAATAATGCTACTGATGTAAGGGATAGTATGTTTTTGCAATTTACCACTACGCATAGTTCACCTTTTGCAATGATAGCTCGCCAAACATTAGCACCAACATTTGGCATAACCAAAATAGAAATGCGCTCTATGTTATCGCCATTGCCGGCACTTACAGGTAGTTATGATAAACTATATATGCTACTAAGTAATAATCCGCCATACCTGCTGATGGAGAAAGTAAAATGATTGTACAAAGCACCGAAAGGTGCTTTTTTACTTATGTATATTACTGTGCCCCTTTGTTACCCGTTCGTTAATCGCTTACAAAGCAGCCGTTAATCGGGGCTGAAAATTTTTATCTGCCTCTGTTGTTGTTGCATATTTGCCTATCAAACAAACAAACCAAAACAAAATAACACAAGACATGGCAACTAATCACAATGCAGTAGCGATATTAGCCCCCGGCGCAGAAAAAGCAGCCGTAGCCAATGCTTCTGAAAAATACCATATACAAGTAGTAAACGAAGAAGTATATAGTGTACAGCGCGATTATGAGCGTTACTTCAAGCCATCGAGGCGCATATTTCATAAAGAAGATGTAAACCTGCTTTTTGTATTTGCAGACGGCAGCGCGCAATTGGTAGAAGACAGTACCAGCCTGCAACGTGTACTAAGCAAGGTGAAGCAGCTGATGGGTATACAGGCTAAGTAAGAAAGGGGTTTGTAAACGAGTGGCTAACGACTTGTAAACAGGTCGTTAAACAAGAAGAATAATTTTTTAAAGGGCTTTTGTCCGGTATATATTCGCATTTTGGCTGTTGTCGTGCAGCCGAAAGCACAAAACAAAAAAGCCGCCCTAACAAGCGGTGCAAAACAGAAACAATAAAAAACACACAAAATGAACGCATTAAACAATGCCGTGGCGGTAGTATTCCCCGGCGTAAACAGTACCGATATACAGGTGGCAGCATCTGCCCACGCGGCTAATATCCTTGTCAGAGAGCCATATGACGAGCAAAAAGATTACACCCGATTTTTCAAACGTTCGAAGCGCATCATTACCAATGACAGTATGAACCTCATATTCATATTTAATGATGGTGAGGCTGTAATGGTAAAAGACCTGAACGAACTGAAGAAAGCATTGAAGCGTGCAGCAATAGCAGCCGGTGCATTTGCATAGTGCATTTGTATTGCAGGCAAGCGTTCGTGTTTTTTTTTTAATAATACTCTGCAATGGTCTGCAGATAGCCCCCTTGTGGTTTTTCCACAAAGGGGCGACCAATTTTATATCATATCGTATTGGGCAGTGTGATGGTAAATGTACTGCCTTTGCTGGGTGTACTGGTAACTATTATATCGCCACCGTTTTGTTTTACAAATTCGTAGCACAGTTGCAACCCAAGCCCCGTACCTTTTTCGCCACCTGTACCTTTGGTGCTTTCTATACTCAGTCCTCTGAACAGTCTGCTCATTTGCTCATCCGTCATACCTACACCTGAGTCTGTAACTGATATTTGGGTGGTATTGCCCGATATATAACCATTGATGGTAACACTGCCACCATCAGGGGTGAATTTTATGGCGTTTGATACCAGATTGCGCAATACAATATCTATCTGGCTTGCATCGCCGTAAGCATGCAGGCCTTCGGGTATATTATGTGTCAGGTTGATGTTTTTTTGCGCTGCAGCATCTTTCAGCACAGCCATCGTTTTTAAAGCTTTGCGTTTGATGTTGAGTTTTTCAATATCCAATGCTTGTTCGCCTTTCATACGGCTTTGTGCCCAATAGAGCATATTTTCCAGTAGCAGGCTAACGGATTGCAGTTTATTATTCAGCTCGTTTTTATGCATCGAAAACTCTTCGGGCGTCATCAACTTTTCGTCGAGCATCATCATAGTACCCGTCAATGCATTCACCGGGCTTCGCAAATCGTGAGAAAGAACGGAGAATGTAACATCTTTTATATCGTTCAGCTCTTTCAGCTTTTTAGCCTGGCATTCTATCTCTTCTTTTTGTTTTTGCAACTCTTGCTGACGCCTGCGCTCTCTGCTCGCATTGCGGAAGAACATAGCGGCAATAATAGCAGACAGAATAATGCCGCCCAATGCACATATCAGCAAGAGAAACTGTGAGTAGTTTCTGGCGTCTGCCAGCGCCTTATCTTTTTCAAGCAAGGCTATTTCAGCTTCTTTTTTCTGAATTTCGTAGTTGAAAAGTTGTTGTTGTACCTCATCGTACACCTTCGTTTTCTGCAGGCTGTCGCGATAGTCGTGGTTGATTTTATGGTAGTGATATGCGTTTTTATAATCGTTTAACTGCTCGTAAAAACCAGCGAGCTTACCTGCAATATCTCTTGCTTGCTCTTTTATGCCGAGTTGTCGCATAGTTTGCAGCGCATTGGCCATGTCAGCAAGCCCGGCCTGGTGTTCTCCTTTCCTGAAGCGTATTTCGCCAATACCCGCATCTGCAATGGCTATACCTTCATTATCCTGCATTTTTTGAGAAGATGCTTTAGCTTCTGTGTACAGAGCCAATGACTTGTCGTACTCGCCTTTTTTCAGGTACATCTCGGCCATATTACCCTTCAGCAATGTTTGCAGAAACTCATTGCCTACTGCATTGGCTATTTGCAGTGCTTCGTTGAGGCTGGCAAGTGCGTTGTCATATTGTTGCTGCTCATTGAATATCATGGCAGCGGTTGTAAGGTTGCCAATGATGTAGTTTCTGGCATTGGCCTTGCGGTTGATGGCTAAGCCACGGTCATTGTATTTTGCTGCATTCTTGTAATCGCCGAGGCGCATGTATACATTGGCAATGTTCGATACGTCTGACGCTATGGCTACCGTATTGTTACTCTGTTCCTGTATTTTCAACCCCTTCAGGTAGTATTCCAATGCAGTGGAATAAATACCCATCTTGTAATATACATTAGCAATATTGCTCAGGGCTTTGCCTTCCATGGCTTTATTGTCAGTAGTTACGGCATAGTGCAGGCTGCTGTCGTAATGGGTTTTGGCTTCCGCATATTTTCCTTTACGATATTTTGCATTGGCCATATTATTATGCAGGGGGCTACGGTTGTGCAGGTCGTTTGTAGTGTAGCATAGTTGTAAACCCTGTGTAGCGTAGTGTATAGCACTATCGTACTTGCCGCGAATAAAATTGGAAGAGCCCAGTTCTTCAAACGACATAATGATGCCTTTACTATACTGTAGTTTTTCGGATGCCTGCAATGCTTTGGTTGCGTAATAGTATTGGCTATCTGCATTGCTATAGAAATAGTGTTTGGCAAGCTCAATGTTCAGCAGGGCCTTGGTGGTATCATCTTTGCGATGTTTGGCAAGCACATTCAATAAACTATCCCTTTTGTTTTGTGCCATAGCAGCAGGCAACAAAACAAAATTGGCAGTAATATATAATACTGCTAAGCGTAGTGTTTGACTCATGAATGATTGTTTGTTTTTGTCTGGCAAAGGGTTGAGCGTACATATAAGATAAAGCTATCATGTAGCTAACAGACGTAAATATACGGTAGAAAACCGTAACCTCTAAATCTCATTATTTGTGGTTTGGCAGGTCATTTATTTTGCTACATAGCTATCCTGGATAGCTTTTACTTGTATAGTCAGGAGTTTCTTCTAAACGGTACATAGTAAATATTGTAGTTTTATATAGAATAATAAATAAATACCCGCATTATTATATCCCCTATCAGTACTAATAATAGATTGTTCCCTTACTGATACTGTTGTCTATAGCAAAGCTTCTTCTACTGTAAAACCCTCTTTATGGGTGGCAGATGTTTATTGCATAGCAATACAAAACCATACTCGTCATTCCAAATTTTAAGAAACAAAAAAACTTTTTTAAAAATATTTTTTGTTATTAAAAAATAGTTTGTACATTTGTGTAACAAAACCGAAAACACCACCATGAACCTCATCAAATTCTCGCCCAAAGATGTACGCATTATACAGGCTAATGAAAGCAAAACACCCGATGAATTATTGGCTCTTGGCCTCTCGCAACGTGGCTACCGCCGCTTGTTGGAGGACAGCATAGAGGTGGAGCAAACACGTAGCGCGGTGCTGCAACCTGTAAGTATTGAGGCTGTATCGCTTGCACCTGTACTCCTTAGCCCTGCGGATATGCCTAAACGCATCAACCTGCACAATAAGAAAACAGGCAGGGTAGTGCTGATGGGTTATAAAGCAGCCGCTATGCTGGCAGAAAAATATCCTAACGAATTTGAACTTGTAGCATAATGGCAAAGAAGAAACCTACACCCGAAACAACCACTACCGACAGCCTAACGATAGAGCCTGTAAGTGTTGAGCAGATAACCGTTACCACCGAGCAGGAAATGGAAGTACCGCAAGGTTATGTATTGCTGGTAGCGCTCAACGAAGATGGTAGCGATAAAGAGGGCAGCGAATTTTTCTATCCAGAGAAAAACTATCTGAAATACTATGGCGATATCACTAAGTTCCGCCTGAAATCGAAACACGAAATAACCGAAAACACTCACTATGAATATCTCAATAGAACAAGCCAACAAATTATTAGCCGCACTGGCGGCGGATGCAGTAGTTGTGGCCGATGAGCAATCGGCCGATGACGGTACAGATACCGATGCGCTGCTGGCTACTATTCACGACAACCTGAGTACCACGCTGCGCCCAACGCTGGAAGAGCAAATGAAGCCAGTGATAGAGAGCAACTATCTCGGCAGATTTACTGGTACACTTCGTTCGGCGTTGAACAGGGCTTTTGGTTTTACAAATAAAGAACTGGAGCGTATGACGATTGAGCAGATGGTGAATAAATGCAAGCAAGTGATAGATGGCTATGTGAGCCAGACAGAAGCAGAAAGGCAAACGGCTATGGAAACTGCCATCAGCGGGTACGAAGCACAGCTGCAACAGATGAAAGACAACTACGAAGCGATGCTGGCAGCAGCACACAACAAACAGAGAGAACGCGATATTACAACACGTTGCATCACTATGTTGGAAAAACTGCCACGTAAAGGAGGTGATATTACCGAGCAGGCAGAGATGCTGCGTAATAAAATGCAGGCTGCTTATGATGTACAATACAATGAAGCAGACAAAACACTTGCTTTATATAAAGAAGATAAACCCGTGTTGGCGGATAATAACCAGCCGCTTACCGATGAAAACTTTGCACGTATGTGGGCCGAAAAAGCCGGCATACTTGTAAGCGATACGAGGCATATATCGCCGGCTGATGTAAAGGCAGGGCACAGCGGCGGATATGGCAAGGGTATCATAACAACCAATAACACATCTGCCGATGGCGCAATGGAAGCCATTGTAGCGTGGGCAGAGCAGTAAGCTTTCATAGCGGGACGCTGCTATTCAAATAAAACGTTTTCACCTCGGCTTTTCTGTTGAGGTCTTTTTACACAAGCATTGGCAGTACCCTGCTGCTATTATATTATTCCGGACACGTTCAGGGTAAGTGTCCTTAAACCAATAACAGATATAAGCCATGAGCTTTAAAAATGCTATGCAGGCAACACAAAAAAGCATATTGCAGTATGCAAAGCAAGGTCGCCCATACGAGGTGCTTGCTGCTGTGCTTGCCGCACGACAATACAATACAACTATTCTGGAAACCGACTTGCAATCGGAAGCAGGTAAAAAACGCCAGTTGAAAATTAACTACTACGCACCCATATGCAATGATAACGGCACAGGTAATGAAAGCCTTTGTAATGCCGGTACGGTAGTAGAACCCAAACAGGTGTTCTTTGATCTGAAGCGTACAACCGCATCAGCCGTTTATCAGTTAAATCGTGATGATGTGCGTTATGTAGATGGTGCATATACCTTCAGCGACCATGCCAAAGCAGCCATCAATGCAGCATTGCCGGCTGTGCGCCGCAAGTTGGCATTAGAAGTTGCCAACCTCTTAGTATCAGGTGCAGGCGTATTGCCCGATGGACATAATAGCCGTATGCTGCCATTTATGGATAAAGAAAACGGCACAGTAAACCCGATGGGGTTGTGGGAGATAGAGCGCATTTATCGTGATGCGGGATTATCCAATCCATTTGTAGTAGGCGGCACCGATGTTTTTCACTGGCGCAAAGCTGTAGAGATTGGCGGAGTGAATGATAAAGGCCAGGACATCAGCCAGCTTGGTCGCAGCAATGCGTATTATGATAGCCTTATTAATGATGCATTCAACGACCCTGATAGTGAACACATCATCAGCTTCGATCCTCAAATGCTGAAGTTCGTTAGCTTCAACCGCAATGCAGGCATTTTTGCAACAGACCTGCAAAATATAGATGCGATTGATGCCATTTATCAGCGTGGTGGTACAGACTACATAGAGGGCGTAATGGCAGATCCTTTAACAGGCTTGCTTTGGGACCTGAACGTAAACTATGATAAGTGTAACTATCGCTGGACATTCCAATGGAAACTGGAATGGGACATCTTCGTAATGCCACCAACCGTATGTGGTATCTCGGGCATGAACGGCATCTTCCATTTCACAACTTGCCCTGCAGTGCAATACACTTGCCCTACAGAGGGTACAGCACAATTACCTGCAGCCAGCGAAACATACGAGTGGAATACAACGGGTTCAGTAACCTATCCGCTATATGTACATAAGTTGGAGCTTGGCGGACAGACAACGCATCCTGATGTTACCGTTGCCAATATAACAGAGCTGAGGAACCTGTTTAACGACAGTGTGAATGGTTATGTGTTCAGTGTAAGTGGTACGAAACTTACCTACACAGGCTACAGCGCACTGGGCGGCGAAATCAATGATACTACTAACGTTTCCTTCACAGCAGCCCCTTAATGGCCCATCTTAACAAAGTTCCCCGTAGTTAGTAGCGGGGAACTTTTAAAAAACCAACCTGAATAACCATGTCTGATATACAAAACATCATCTCTATACGCGATGTAACTACTGAAGAAAATGTACCATCGCTCAGCGGGCTCGATTTGATGGATGCGCCTGAAATATCCATTATCAACCTTGCCAATATAGCCAATGAAGAATATACAAGCGGGCTTGCATTAGCGCGTAAAAAGATTGAACAGGCGACACTGCTTGTAAGGAATGATTTGATGAGCACGTTAGCCGCCAATCATGTTATCCCTAATCTGGATGCAAAAAAACACAGTACAGGAGAGTTTAAACCGGCTATCACATTCCCGGCAGAAGCTAAAGAGCGTGGGCTTACACTATATAAAAACAATAGAATACAGGGTGCATTGCGCAAGCTGAAAATACACAAAGTAAAAGTCTACCCGTTGGCAGATGCTGCAGATGTACAGTTAAAAATATACGATGACTATGCAGGTGGCATAGTTTCTACTTACAATGTCAACTTAATAGCAAATCAGGCAAACAGCTTTGATGTAAACTATTTAGTGAAAGGCAGCTATGCAAGGGTAGTACTGGATGGTACAAACGTGCCAGTAGCAGGTACATATCTGACTTGCTTTACTGGTTGTAACGGTACACTACCTAACGATTGTGGCTATACCAAAGGATGGTACGGAGATAAAGAAATAAGCGGTAAAGAGGGCTTTGGAATTAATCTGGAGTTTGGCTGTGAGTGCGATTATGAACAACTGATATGCGACATGAGTAAGACATACATCGGCGAACTGGTATGGTTGAAAACACGTGTGCTGCTATTGGAAGAACACTTGCGTACTAACCGACTGAACAACTGGGTGATATACTGTAGGGAAGAAACGAAAGAATACCTGGCAGATATTGAAAACCAGTACCGTGAAAAATGGAAAGTATTTGCCGGTGCGCTGCAAGGTATTGTATCGGGTATGAAAGATGATTGCCTTGTGTGTAATGGCATCAGGTGGGTAACAAATGTTTAAAACAAAAAATGATGTTGATTTTTCTTTCTTATACAATTATAGCATGGCTGGCGAATGCATCACTGGTGAAGATACTGCATATCAGCATCCAGCCCGGACAATGGATAGATATTCTATTCAATTATCAGCAGAGGCTCAAACAATGGGATATGAATGGCAACCTGTTTTTATCAAAAGCAGGCGGCTATTGTGAAACCTGTTTCAGTCATGTACTAACATTTACAGGTTACTGGATTTATATCCTGTTTATGAATACCATAGCAGATATATGGATAACAGACTTTGTAACTACATGGTACTGGGTGGTGTTCGGAAATATTGTGTGGTATCTGGTGTATGTATCTATAGGTAGTATGCTATCCCTTTATTTCATTACAAAACTCTTTGAAAAATGAGCATGACATTGACA
Source organism: uncultured Chitinophagaceae bacterium (assembly GCA_937919945.1). GTDB lineage: Bacteria > Bacteroidota > Bacteroidia > Chitinophagales > Chitinophagaceae > Polluticoccus. The sequence continues at coordinate 12,753 of CALESY010000067.1, forward strand.
ACGTATTACGAATACATGCAAGCACTAAGTATGGCTAAGTCAACGATGCGTGAGTCAAAGAAGCCAGAAGCAAAATCACAAACTCCAAAACTGAAACCCAAAACATTCACCGGTAAAAAACGATAAATGCAACAAGCGGATTTTGAAAAACTAAAAGCATACATACTGGAGCGTAATACATACTTCAGCAAAGGATTTGCTAATGCCAGTAAAGATGAATTGACTGGTAAAGTGTTGGTAGGCAATGGTAGCGATAAACTTGTGCTGTTGCCAGCAGATACATTGGGTAACTACTGCTATATCCGTAACGATGCACAAATGAAACACTTGCCTCAAGAAACACAAAGGCTTACTGATAGTGGTACACAACGTTTGACATTCAATGACACTATAACGGCATACCTCGTTGCTATCGTGAAAAATGCTGACGCATATCTGTTAATAGAAAACCTGAAAAATACCTGTATGGCTTATGCCAACATGAATGTAGTGCCGGTTAACAGTAGCTGGAACAGAGAGCAGGTATTGTATGACGAGTTGCAAGGGATGAAACAAGATGATATTCGCGCAGCATTGCAAAGGCTAAAACAAGAAACAGTTGTCAAGCTGCAATTGTCTATCAATAAAGAATATATTCCATCCAACTGTATTGTAAACCCTATAAAACCATAAACATGACTAATACAATCAATCTTGGAGAAGTGCCTATGGCAGAAGAAGGCATTGCATTGCCTCTAACGGCAGATAGTACAGGTGCTTGGGAGTTTATCACCAACTTCAACGGAGCTTATCAGTATGTACAATTTAATGCAACGGCCGGCGATAAGATTGTAGTGCCTGCAAAGCTGAATGAATACTACACTTACAGCTTTAAACTGTATAAACCAGATACGTCATTATACAACAATGCTGCATATCAGGTGCATACGATACCTATATTGCCAGGTGTTGAGTACACAGGTGGTATTGGCGAAGCTACTATCAAAGCCGGGAAGTTGCAGTTTTATGCATTAGCCAACCAACAAACATATAATCATGACTCATTGATATACGCAAAGCAAATTGCTGTGTTTGTTGAAGGTGTCATTCTGCAAGAAGGCACTGCTATCGATGAATATCAGGTAGACTTAGTAAGCGGCACTATTACATTCAATACAACATTAACAGCATCACAAAAAATTTCTATACTCTACATAAAATAATATACCATGAAAAGAATACTTACTATTTTATTTGTTATTATTTCTGCTACATCTTTTGCCCAGACAGGCATGATGATGAACCGATTTTATATTACGGGTTCGTTAGTGCTTGGTAAAGGTGACAGGACATTCGCAGATACATCAGCATGGCTGCAACTTGGTAAAGACTCTACTAAAAAAGGTTTGATACTGCCCCGAGTAGTATTGGATAGTATCAAAACCACAAAGCGTGGACTGTTTGTGTACGATTTGAAAGATTCTGTACTCTATCATTTTGATAGTAACAAACGAGTACGTTATATGACTTACAGAGATACTGTCTTATTAAAGCAATTAATAGCAGCTAATACTCCTACTACTGATACAAGTATTATTGCCACCAGATATTTTGTGAACAATAATGGTTTTATTAAAAATGGGGGGAATGCTACCGGAGCTGATATTACTATCGGTTCAAATGATAATCAAACTTTGAATATTAAGACCAATAACGTCAACAGGATTACCGTAGCCGCTAATGGTACTATGTCTTTTAATAAACAAGTTATTATAACGGACAGTACAAGTGAGGCTAAGTTGTCGCTACAAGGAGCGACTAGTAAGAAATTAGTATCAGGTATATCAACAGGCACTTTTGATGGTTCGGGTAAAGGTTTTGTAGCATACGGTAACGCAATAAATGCAAGCAATACAGCTGTGGTATTTGACACTACAAGAGTAATGGTTCCCAATGGCAATGTATTAGTCGGAAAATATACAGATAATCAAACAGATAAACTACAGGTTCAAGGTACGGTTAGTAGCCATGGTGTTAGTTTTAATAATCAAGTAGCCATTAATCCTGTAAACTATAATATTATCAGGAGGTTTAATGATGAATCTAAAGAGGGTGTAGAAATTGTTAGCGGTGGTGGTTCAGGAGGTTTTACTGGTGGTTTCAGAATTAAGACCAGAGGTGTTTTTGCTACAACTAATCCAATAGAGAGTTTCGTCATTCACGGAGATGTTATTACAATGGGGTATCATACACAGAATATTAATGGGCATGGAGTCAGTAGTATGCATGCGCAGGTTAACATCATAAAGAATAATACAGATGGACATATTCTAAACTTATGGAATAGAGACGCAGCATCCCCACTTATTCAAACTTTCTCTAACATATCATATGGCTCAGGAGGGCCTGCAATGACAAACGCGATAGTTAGTGAAGCTGATAACTATTCTTACAGAGGTATATTGTCCTTCTTTACAAATAATGGCACATGGGGCAATTTTGAAAGTACCACCAGAGCCATGTTTATTGATGGATATCAAAACGTAGCTATTGGACTGTCACGTACATTGCCACCTACAAAAGAAGCATTATCAATTGTGCTGCCTTCTGCTCGCCTGCACGTACTTGCAAGTAATGGCTCAATACCGGTTTCTATTTTCCAAACTTCAAGTACACAAACGGCAGATATGACGCAATGGAGAAATAATGCTGGAAGCGTACTGGCCAAAATTGATAAAGACGGCAACGCTGAAGTACAAAAACTAAAAACTGTTCAACCATCTTCAAATGGTGCTGGTGAATATAAATTAGGTAAGGTAATAACCGGTGCTTCTGTAACTATCCAAACAGATAAATATGTAGAAGTAGAAATTGATGGTGTTGTTTATAAACTCGCAATTGCCCAATAATCATGAAAACGAATATGCAATTTGGCTTATCACAAATAAATAAGCCTACTCCGCAATGGATTAAATACAGCTTTAGGGTTATTTTCTTGCTTTTATCTTTTGGAGTGTTCATGGTGTCTGACTACCCTGGCATAAACGAACATACTAAACTGATACTATTAAAGTGGTTTGCAGGAGTAAATATGTTGTGTTGGGGCATTTCTAAATTATTTGGTATTGAAAATAAAACAAATGATGACACAACAAGAGATAACAATTATTGACAAGCAGCTAAGGGGTATCAATATCAGGCTTATTTGGGCATTGGTAGTATGTACCGTTGTCAGCACTGCTACAATATTGAGTGTTTATTATGGTATTAAGACAGATATCGAAATACAAAAACTGCAAATAAAAATATTAGAAGCACGTGTTGAGCGGCTTGAAAAATAACAATACCTATGAAAGCTATTATCACCTTTTCTCTAATTGTCATTACTATCGGTATGATGATAACCGGATGCCTCACTGAACGTATTGCAAAGAATAAACTATCTAAAGTGCAAGCTCAACATCCCACAATAGTGACAGAACTGTGCGCTAACTTATATCCCTCAGAAGGTTTCCGTATTGATAGTTTAATTTATTTACAGGGTAATACGGTATATGTAAATGATACTGTACATATATTTGATACTACTGAGCGGATTGTTAAGCAACAGTCTGTTTCTTATAAGTTAAGAGTCGATACTGTTTACAGGCTCAGAAACACAGAAATAGTAAACAGAGCGAAAGAACAAATGCTGCTTAACGAGAACAAAGTTTTACAAACTAGTATTGCAGTTAATAAAAGCCAAAAAAAGATACTTATTTGGGTAGTTGCCATATTAGGTGGCTATACATTGTTACGTTGGATATTAAGGTATTGGGGGATAAAGCTACCTTAATTCGTATTGTACTAAATGTTTTGAGAGATAGTGTCTTTATTGCTATTAGTTAAAAAAGAGGAAGTATGCATCGTATGTGTACTTTCTTTTTTGCTTTTTAGTAAATTGCTGATATGATAAGACATATTTTATTGTTGCTATTGTCGTTTGTTTCATTCAAAGCAGTAGGGCAAGATGTGGTATTTGAGGGTATAAAAAAAGTCAGTGGACAAACGCTCTATTTTAAAGTAATTGGTAAAGGTGAACCTATGCTGGTCGTGCATGGAGGGCCGGGTTTGAATATGCAATATATTGAGCCTCATTTGCGGTACTTGGCAGATAATTACCAACTAATATTTTTCGATCCGCGTAGTACAGGAGAATCTGATATTCCTAACGATAGTAATGCAACTGAACATAAATATCTAATTAATGACATTGAGGCAATCAGAAAAAGTTTCAACATAGACAAACTGAATATTATAGCACATTCATGGGGATGTAAACTAGCATTGCACTATGCATTAAAATATCCTGCTAATTTAAAGTCGCTGATACTGGTTGCGCCCAGTGCTTTAGGCAATGATTATGACAGTTTGCAACAGCATTATATGAACAGCCGTTCTGTATTGCCGGGCTTTACGGAAAAGAAAAAAGAAATCATGCAAAGGCAT
>CALESY010000068.1 GCA_937919945.1 uncultured Chitinophagaceae bacterium
TCAGGATAGTTAACCGTACTTAATGTATTATCAGCTGTGTATTTTAATAGTATGCGTTCTACTTTATCGCTTCCACTGATATTTGACCTTATTATACCTTCAATGCTAGCACTTTCGCGAACATATAGTATAGTAGCACCTTCATCTGTTAGAACGTCTGCAGGATTGAATTTGCAATAAACACGGTGCCTTGTTTCGTCTGTTGGTTGTGCAACCTTCAGATATTCATATTTTGGGGTTATTTCTTTGCCATCAATAAATACATTATCGAAATCAAATTCATTCCAAATTCCAGTATATGTACTGTTTCTTTTTGAAACAACTCGCCGCGTTTGCGTTTTGTTACCGGCAAGAATAGCCCGTACCATTTCGGTACTGAATAATATTGGTAGTTCTCTTTGCATGGTAGAGAATTATTAAATTATCTTACTTAGTTATGTTTGGCCTGTTTTCTCACATCGTGCAACCACCACAATACAATTGTTATTACACCGGCTGCAAATCCATACATTAACAACAATACCGTCATTAATCCGGGCCATAATTGAAATAGTGTTTTCATATTATCCTGGTAGTTGCCAACTTATAAGGTTCCAGTCAGAAGGATTTTCCTCAGTACCACCGCTTACGGTATAACCCTGTGCTTCTAACAATGCTTTTAAAGCTGTTGCAACTGCACTGGTTGGTGTAATGGGGAAGGGGGCACTATATTCCCCGGCTTCAGCTGCGGCGTGCATCACTTCCATGTGTGCGTTAAATATCTCAGTAGCTTTACTGGTACTGTTTGCCGCAATAGTTCTTAATTGGGATGCTGTATAAGTTGGCATATATAAAAAATATTAGTGTCCTTGTTCGTTGTTGGGGTGTTCATCTTCATTCTTTGCAGCGGCCTTAATACTCATACAGGCTTCAACCGTTTTTTTAAGTTCGCGTACATTGTCGGCAAGTTTTTCACTATCACCAGGATTTGGGATAGCTGCCGTTGCTGTAAACGTTTCTGTTCCACCGCCTTTTTGTACGGTTTTGCTGAAAGTGATGTGTGTGATTTGCATGAGTTCTTTTTGTTTAATTGAATTTCCAGCAGGTGCACACAAAACATTGTGTATCCCTTACCTTTTGAATATGTTTTACAAACCTTCATTTAACAGTTTGTTAGTTTTAAGTGAAGGGGTAGAGTAGAAACCTAACCCCGTTATATACCACCTATACACACCCCTATTGAATTACTTAACAGCGTATCCCCCCGCTGTACATCATTAGTTCAATGGTGCTGTATTATTCAAAATCTCCACACACTTTTCAAATCCCTTATCCTCCCAAGTATTCAAATTGTTAGCTACTGCTATAACTGCAAGCTGATTTGCAAACATGCTATACCACCCGGCCAACGTATTCATTTTGCTATATGTTATCATGCCGCGCGATTTGGTATATTGTTTATGATATCAGCACGCATCCACACATACCCGCGGCCTTTTTTCTTACCCTTTACATTGTATTCCTGCATCACACTTATAAAACCCACATGGCTTTTAGCCTGGTACCCCATATCCTGCAGCAATCGTTTAGCCTGTTGTGTTGTTAGCATATCCGGCA
>CALESY010000069.1 GCA_937919945.1 uncultured Chitinophagaceae bacterium
TGGTGGTACGATACGGTTTCTAATTTTGCTGTATTCAAGTTAGACTCTTTTAGCGTAGGTGGATTTTCTGATAAACGAGCAAGGATGTTGTATAAAAAGCCTACCAGCATACAAAGTCTAAGCAGTGTTAATGATTTAAGGTGCTATATTGCTGATGGGGTATTGCATATTGATAATATTGTTGTTCATGACGGTAATTATACAGTATCATTATACGACTTGTCAGGTAGATTATTACAAGCACAAGCAATGAAAGCGAAAAATAACATAGCTGTGAATATTCAAACGCCTTTAGCATCCGGTGTATATGTGGTAAGGGTTAGTGATAATACGAATAAAATAATAGCAGTAAAGCGTGTAGCAGTTACTAAATAATATAGACAAACAAAATAGCCACTATATAGTGGCTATTTTGTTATTGTTTTGGTAGGTTTCTGAAAGCCTGCCTATTTTCTTCTTCTTTTTGTTCTTCGGCAACTTGGTCTTTGTCGTATGCGCGAATGATGTGCTTTACCAAACGGTGACGCACAACGTCTGCCTCGTCCAGTTGTATCTGTGCTATGCCTTCTATGCCTTGCAGTATGCGTGTTGCTTTCAGTAAACCCGACTTTTGATTTTTTGGCAAATCCACTTGAGACATGTCGCCTGTGATGATGGCTTTTGCACTGGGGCCAATACGCGTCAGGAACATTTTAAGCTGCAGGTCTGTAGTATTTTGTGCCTCATCCAGTATGATGAATGAGTTATCCAGCGTACGACCGCGCATATATGCTAATGGAGCAATTTCTATGATGCGGTTAGCCATGTAATAATTCAACTTGTCTGCAGGTATCATATCATCCAGTGCATCGTACAATGGGCGCAAGTATGGGTCAATCTTTTCCTTCAAGTCACCTGGCAGAAAACCGAGGCTTTCGCCAGCTTCTACTGCAGGGCGTGTAAGAATGATTTTGCGTACTGCCTTGTTTTTCAGCGCACGCACTGCCAACGCTACGGCGGTATATGTTTTACCCGTACCTGCAGGTCCTATGGCAAAAATGATGTCATTCTTCTCGCTAACGGTAGCCAGTAGTTTTTGGTTAGCGGTTTTGGCACGTATTACCTTACCATTAGGGCCAAAAACAAGTATATCGTTATTGGCCTCGTTCTCTACAGTTACTGTGCTTTCTCCGTTTTCGTCCTCGCCTAATATCTCAGCAAAGTAATTTTCGGAAAGATGCCCGTTTCGCTCCAAATATTTCACCAATTGCCCGATGCGTGTTTGCGCGTTAGATACTTCTGACGCCTGCCCGGATAGCTTTATTTGTGAGCCGCGCGAGAGTATTTTCAGCAATGGAAATTTGCGTTTAAGAATGTCGAATTTACTGTTGTTAACGCCGAAAAACTCAATGGGGTTAACTGTGTCAAGATTGATAATTGCTTCAGTCAATGTATTGCTGGGTTTAAAAACTATTAATGCCTGTAAGTTTACAAAAACCGCACAAAAACGGTTGTTAACTAATTATAAAGCCGGTATCACTTTCTCAGTTATCAGCACCCGCCCGCATGTGTACGGTCTTCGGGGGCTGTGCTACGCGCCGCTATTGCCGCGTTGCTTATCTTTTTGCAGTTGCTGCCTGCATACCTACCGGTAAGTGGGCAGGCAAGTTTATTACCTCACGTCTTATATCTGCCTCAACTGCTGATAGTGAATTTAGGTATTCGTATTGTTAGTTGTGTTGTTTGGCAGTACTTAATTAATCAACAGTTGTGCATATCTTTTTAGTATGTATAAGTCTGGTTTAATTATCATGTAGAAAGGGAGTAAGCATTAACTTTACTTTTTTATTACAAATATGTATTTGCTCAAAGATAAAGTAGTAGCCATTACAGGCGCGTCATCGGGTATTGGTAAGGCATTGGCATTAGCAGCCTTGCAACAGGGTGCGAATGTTGCGGTGTGTGCCCGTAATATGGATAAACTGAAAGATGCTATTGGTAAGGATGGTGATAAAGTGTTGTACGTGGAGGCCGATGTAAGTAAAGAAGAAGATTGTAAACGATTTATAGAAGCTCCCCTTGGCAAGTGGGGCAGGGTAGATGTGCTGGTAAATAATGCCGGCATCAGCATGCGTGCATTATTTGAACATGCCGACCTGCAAGTAATACGTGAGTTGATGGATATAAACTTTTGGGGTACAGTGTATTGTACTAAGTATGCCATCAAATCCATCCGCGAAAATAAAGGTGTTGTAGTGGGTGTTTCATCAATTGCCGGCTTCAGGGGCTTACCTGCCCGTACGGGATATTCTGCTTCTAAATTTGCCATGCAGGGTTTTCTGGAAGCCTTGCGTACGGAGTTGTACCAAACAGGCGCACACGTTATGTGGGTATCGCCGGGCTTTACTGCCAGCAACATACGCAATGTAGCCCGCAGTGCAGACGGCAGCGCACAGGGAGAAACCCCGCTTGATGAGGGCAAACTGATGAGTGCTGAAGAATGTGCAGGCATCATATTGGATGGAGTAAAGCACCGTAAACGTACTATTGTAATGACAACACAGGGTAAATTGACAGTATGGATAAATAAGTTATTTCCTAAATGGGCGGATAAGCTGGTTTTTAATCACTTTTTAACTGAACCTAACTCACCTTTGAAGGGTTATTAACCGTCTGTAATAAGTTGAATGTAAAGCGTTTTGCATCGCTTTTTTCATTAAATTTATATCTGATATAATAATAAACAAGCCGTATGAAGAACATACTGAAAGCAGCCCTATTGTTAGTATTTACAGCTCCCGTAACAGTTGCAATAGCACAAGCGCCAACGCAAATCTATTTGCCTAACACAACGCCACCAGAGGTATGGGCAAATGGCAGGATGCAAACAATGGCATGGAGTGGTGGGGTTAACAATCCGCAGATATGTATGGCCGACCTGAATAACGACGGTGTAAAAGACATGGCTATTTACGACAGGGTAGGCAGGTTTGGTAGCGTTAAAACATTTATAAACACCAGTAGCATACCAGGCAACCCGAAATATGAATACAAGCCGGAATATGCAATTACTTTTCCGGCAGTGGTTGACTATATGCAAATGGCAGACTATAACAGGGATGGCATCCCAGATTTGTTTCATAAGGGGATGGGTGGTGTAAGTGTGCATAGAGGATATTATAACAACAACAAACTACATTTTACATTTTACAGAGAGTTGCGCTATAACTTACCCGGCTCCGGTTTGGTGAATTGTTATGTTGCCCCCATTGATATACCCGCCATAATAGATGTTGACAACGACCAAGACCTTGACGTGCTTAGCTACGATGTTAACGGTAACAGGATAGGCTTTTTCCGTAATTGCGAAAAAGAAGACGGATTAGTACCAGACAGTATGCGCATGTGTTATAAAAGTACTTGTTGGGGTAAGACCATCCAGTTCTACGAGCGCAAGCAGGTACTGGGCGATACAATGTGCGATAAATTCAGCTTCGGTACTACATGCAAAACTACACATGCAGGCAATACATTGTTGCTCATAGACTATGACGGCGATGGTGATATGGATGCCTTTAATGGCAACGTTTCTTTTTCAGATATTCAATATCTAAAAAACGGCAGGGTAGAATACAGCTATAATAAAGACACTATCATAAGCCAGGATACAATGTGGGGGGCTTCAAGCGGGAAAATTGTGTATATGCCAATGATGCCTATTGCCCATTTTATAGATGTAGATAATGATGGTAAAAAAGATTTAGTGTTTACACCTAGGCTAGAGAATACAGAAAATTATAAGTCTATAGCCTATTATAAAAATAACGGTACGAATACAAACCCCAACTTTTCTTATGTATCTGATACCTTGTTTATACAAGATATGATAGATGCCGGTACAGCAGCAATGCCTGTAGCATATGATTATAACAAAGACGGCAAGCTGGATTTGTTTGTAACCAGCGAGGGATACTATCAGAGCAATGGCTCTTTGAGGGCACGTATCAGCTATTATGAAAACACATCTACCTCCACCAAACAATCTTATGAACTTAAGAATAACGACTTTCTTGGTTTGTGGTCTGCAAACTTGAGGCATATAGCATTATCATTCGGCGATTTGAATGGTGATAGCATTGAAGACTTGGTAATAGGCAGGGAAGCGGGAAATATTGTTTACTATCGTAATACAGCTTCAAGCAACTCAGTAACACCTGTATATGGAACGCCTATGATGCTGAATGACCTGAGCGGTACTATAGATGTTGGTGATTATGCTACACCATTTATATATGACATTGATAAAGATGGAAAGAAAGATATAATCAGCGGCAGTCAGGCTGGTAAGTTGTTTTACTATAAAAATAACGGTGGTGCATCTGTACCATTGTTCAATAAAATAACAGATTCGTTGGGCGGTGTAGGCATTATGGAAGAGGGTAGTATTTATACATACACTGTGCCATTCATTGGCAGAATAGATGATACCCCCAAAGAGTACCTGCTGATAGGTACACAAGGTGGTACTGTATACAGGTATGACAGTGTCATCAGCACTAACATCACTAAATACAACAGGCTTGATTCAATGTATTGTTACATCAATGTACACCAACGGTCTGCACCCTTTGTAGCAGATATAGACAAAGATGGCAAGATGGAAATGATGATAGGCGGCTATGCTGGGGGTATTGTGATGTTCAAGCAATACTTCAATGTAGGTATAGATAACTTGACAACAGACAATAAAAAGGTATCTGTATATCCTAACCCTGCAAACAATAACATTACCATCACATGGAATGACGGCTTTGCAAACAGCACTGTAGATATAAAATTAGTATCTGTAACAGGTCAGGTTGTTAAAAAAACAACTACGGCTGCAGGCACAACATCTGTACAGATAGGAGTTGCTGACTTGGCACAAGGAGTGTACTACTGCGTAGTGCAATGCGCCGGCAATCAGTCTGTAGTGCCTGTCAGCATCATGAAGTAGTATAAAGACAATAACACATAAAAAAGAAAATCCCCGATTATTAATAATCGGGGATTTGTATGTTGAATAAGTACAGACTTATTTCTTAGCACCTGCTTTTGCTTCTTCGCTTTCAGCTTGCTTCAGGGCACGTGTCATTACTACTGACGCGATAGGAATACGAGGAGAGTTCATGATTTCCATTTCTCCGGCCTTTACATCCTGTACACGTACGTTGCCGTTCAGCTCAAGGTTATCTATGTTTACTTCTATGTTTTCTTTCAAAAACTTAGGTAGTGTGCGAACTTTCAGGCTTTTTACTTTTACCTCAAGACGTCCACCAGCCTTCACACCTGCAGGTTGTCCTACAAATTTCAATGGCAGGTTAGCTATAACTTTTTTGTCATCTACCAGTTCCAGCAAATCTACGTGGCTCAGTTCGTCAGTCAGTACGTCAAACTGCAGATCTTTCATAATGCAAGTGTGTGTTTTACCGTTAACACTTACTTCTGCCAACTGGAAGTCTGGCGTGTACACCAACGGACGGAAAGCCAGTTGTGGTGCACTGAAATGTACTGTTTCTTTACCGCCGTATATTACAGCAGGTACTTGTCCTTCAGAACGAAGACGGCGCGTAGCTGTTTTACCGTGTTCGCTTCTGCTTTTTCCTTCAATTTTTACAACTTTCATTTTTTAAAAGTTTTGTATTTCAACACCGTGCGAATACCCGTCGAACATACGGACGTTGAAATGGTAGTTAACTAAATGATGTACGCCATTGATGCGGCGGACAGGTTTTTTTGTTTAAACAGTCGTACCCTCCCAACCTCTTTACAAGGAAGGGAAAAATATTTTTATAATAATACTTTAGCCTTTGCAGGGCTAAGCATTTATTTTTTACCGTGTATAAATAAAGAACTAATGGATTTGTTCTCAAACGTATTGCGGATAGCTATTGCAAAGAGCTCTGCCGTTGGCAATACTTTTATTTTAGAACATTCTCCTTTCAGCGGTATGGTATCGCAAACAACCAGTTCTTCCAATTCGGAGTTCTGTATGTTTTCGTATGCTTTACCACTCAGTACCGGGTGTGTACAAAAAGCGCGTACAGATAATGCACCACGTTCTTTCAGTATAGCTGCCGATTTGCTGAGTGTACCTGCCGTATCACAAATATCATCTATCAACACTACATGCCTGCCGCTTACATCGCCTATCACCGTCATGGCTGCCACCTCGTTGGCGCGTTTACGTTGCTTGTCGCAAATGACCATATCCAGCTCAAAATACTTGGCAACTTCGCGCACCCTGTTGGTACTACCCACGTCGGGGGACGCAAAGATAAGGTTTTCCATCTTAAGATTTTCAATATATGGTATGAAAATCGCCGAGCTGTCTAAGTGGTCAACCGGAATATCGAAAAAGCCCTGTATTTGCGGTGCGTGGAGGTCCATCGTCATCACCCTGTCTGCGCCTGCGGTTGTAAGCAGGTTGGCTACTAGTTTTGATGCAATGGCAACGCGGGGTTTATCTTTCCTGTCTTGGCGAGCAAAGCCGAAGTAGGGGATAACCGCGGTGATATAGCCTGCTGAAGCACGACGGGCAGCATCTATCATCATCAGCAATTCCATCAGGTTATCAGACGGTGCGAATGTTGACTGTACAAGGAAAACATAGTCTCCACGTATAGATTCATTAAACACAGGCTGGAACTCACCATCGCTGAATTTTGGTATAGCCAGATTACCTAATTTCTTGCCAAATGACTTGGCAATCTGCTCGGCAAGGTAGGTAGAACCAGTACCGGAGAATATCTTAACAGAAGGCTGCTGCATGAACATTTTTTGGGGAATAGGCTGCAAAAGTAAAGAAAGCAGGTGGTTATTTAAAAGATGTTTTCTATTTAAAATATTAATATTAAGTTTATATCAATACTGCAATTGCCATATTACCTTTGCAGCCTAAACTAAAACGCATATGAGACGCACAGCAACTGCCGTATGGAACGGCTCGGGTAAAGAGGGCAATGGCCACCTGACTACTGCCAGCACAGTACTTGATAAAACACAATATTCTTTCAGCTCTCGTTTTGAAAACGGGGTAGGTACTAACCCTGAAGAGCTGATGGCTGCTGCACATGCAGGTTGCTTCAGCATGAAGTTGTCTTTTGTATTGGGTGCTGCGGGTTTTACACCAGATGAAATACATACTGATTGTGCTATTACGCTAGATAACGGTGCCATTACCAAAAGTGAGCTGATACTGAAAGCTAAAGTGCCGGGTATTACTGCAGAGCAGTTTCAGGAATGTGCTGCAGATGCAAAGGCAAACTGTCCTGTATCGAAAGCATATAACTGCGAGATAACACTGGACGCTGCGTTGTTGTAATTATCAAATGTACATTTTATGAAGGGTGAGTATCTGATACTCACCTTTGTTTTTTGTATAAGATAAAAGCACCGTCATGATATGTCTGAACAGGGGTATATTGATGATATGCGGATATATCATCAGTATTTCGTAAGTACAGATAGTCGTAATTACCAACAATTGCTTCGCGATAGTCTTTAATACAGCATGGCATTTGTTGCATTTTATCAGCGTATCTGTGCTCAATATAATAATTGAAAGTATTGGTGGTTGGAAAGAATGCCCATAGCGTTATTGTTTTTTCTTTACTGTCATTACTGATATACTGCAACACTTTGCTGCAATATGCTTCGTCCCACCATTCGCGGGTTTGATGAAAATTCAGGTTCGGTATGCATACAAACAGGTTGAACAAACCCCATGTGCATGTTAATACAGTTGCCACTACACTGTGTTTTTGATGTAATAAGGCTATTGCACTGAATGCAGTAAGTATTATAAGCGGATACAGATACAGTGCAGTACGAGATATAGGCAGTAAACTATTGGCAATATAAAATGCAAGATTAGTAAAGAGTATTGCAATCAATAAAACAATGGCGGGAATAACAGATACAAGAGCATTGCTCTTTTTTTTAGATACACCAATAAATGAGCAGGCCGCACTTATTGTTAATAGTGCTGATAATACGATGATAGAGACATATTTGCCAGCATGATAAAAATTGTAGCCAATGTATTCTACAAGTAAACTTGATAAAGTATCATTAATGAAATTATCTTTCCCGCCATAGTACAATTCATCAGCATTTATTAAACACCATATAGGATAAGCACAGAGTATAAATAATATTGATGCATACAACGCAAGCAGTTTTAACGAATACCAAAGTGTTTTTTTGAAGCGATAAGAAATATATATAACACAAGTGAAGATGCCAGATGTTGCAAAAAGCAACGAAAAATTGGCGTATGTAGCTGCTATGCTGAATAAGAGTGCATAATGCAAATGCCTGTTGTTATGATTGTTTGGGTATTGCAGCAGTTGATATATTGCAAACATCAAACAAGAAATACCTAATCCGTATCCGCGACAAAGCCCGAAAAACTCAAGAAGTGTATAATTGCTGATTACGCAAATTACCAATGCTATTTTTAGTAAGCTCTTGTTGAATAGTAAATCTGCAATTTTATTGATGCTATATAAGTACAGCATAAAAGCGAGCAGATTAGGCATTCGTAATGCAAACTGATGTGTAGATACAATACAACATAGCTTTGTAAGCAGTGTATTTAGTATGTGATTGTTTGCCCTTGGGCTATAACCGGATACTATTTGATAAACCGGATACTGAACATATTCAAAATAAGTCCAAGCCTCGTCGTAAGTAATATCTACAGTAAATACGCGTATAGCAACGTATAAAAAAGCCATTAGTGATATTAGCCATGGTAACTTTTTCATGACAGGGTATAGGAGTTTGTTATTTTACCAACCACTTGCCAGCACATCGGCTATGTGCATGGTTTGTATAGGCAGGTTATTCTTCTCTATATAGCCTTGTACGTGCATCATGCACGACACGTCTGTGGTTATCATATATTTTGCACCTGTTTCCAACGCGCTCTGCACTTTAGTTTGCGCCATACCCAGCGATATTGACTCGTATTTAACAGCAAACGTGCCACCAAATCCGCAGCAGGTTTCACACTCTTTCATCTCTACCATTTCCAAGCCTTTAACATGGCGCAGCAATTGTCGAGGACCGTGTTTAATACCACACTCCCGTAGCGCACCGCATGCATCGTGGTAGGTAGCTTTGCCTTCAAGAGCAGCGCCAATATCTTCTATCTTCAATACCTGTGTCAGAAATTCTGTAAACTCGTACATATTGCTACGCACTTTGCTACTTAGTAAGTGCTCTGCACTGTTCTCCAGCATCTTATCGTAATAGTTGCGTACAAAGCCTGTGCAAGAACCACTGGGACCTACGATATAGCCTTCGCCATCAAAATCGTACAGGAATTTTTTGGCAACGGCTTTGGTTTCGTCCCAATATCCTGCATTGAAAGCTGGCTGACCGCAGCAGGTTTGTTTAGTATTGTAAGACACTTCGCAGCCCAGCTTTTCCAGCACTTTTACCATGTTCATACCCGTTTGCGGGTATAGTTGGTCTACAAAGCAAGGTATGAAGAGTTGTACTTTAGTCATGTAATGGTTCGTCTTTACGATATAAATATAATCAGTTTGCAGGGTTGGCGAGCATACGGCTGTTTTTTATCATTTTCAGAGCTGTAATGGCTGCCTCTTCCCCTTTATGCCCGTGTATACCACCAAGGCGTTCCCAAGCTTGTTGTTCGTTATCCAATGTCAGTACTCCGAAGATAGTAGGTATGGGCAGGTCGAGGTTTAGTTGGGTAATGCCTTCTGTTACGGCTTTGCACACATAGTCGAAGTGGGGTGTACCACCGCGAATGACAGTACCAAAAGCGATGATGGCTTCAGGACCATCATTGGTAAAAGAGCCTGATTCCCATACTTGCTTACAGGCAAAGGGCAGTTCAAAAGCACCGGGCACAGCTATGTGATGTGTTACCACCGCGTTGTATTGGTTCAGGATTTTGTAACAGCCATTGCGTAGCTCTGTTATTATTGTGTCGTTCCACTCTGTATATACAACGGCTACCCGTGCATGGGCAAGCCCTTGTAGTGCCGATGTGTCTAATAACGATACGCTGTGTGCTGATTGTGCCATAAAAGAAAATCCCCTTTTCGCCGGTAAAGGTAAAAAGGGGACTTCAATAAAACGTTGAAAATATTAATCGTGTTCTCCCAAACGACCGAGATACTTTTCTACCTCACGTGCCTGTTCGCTTTGCGGGTATTCATCTTTTATCTTTTGATAATACTTTTTAGCTTCTTCTTTCTTGTTGGCTATGTCATAGGCACTTGCAAGCCTGAACATATATAACGGAGTCAGCAGATTGTCTTTGTCATTGCCAATAGCTTTTTCATAAGCGCTAATAGCTTTTGAGCTGTTATTCGTCTCCATGTATGCATCGCCTAATACACCAGCTGCTGCATAGGTAACCATAGAACCGTTGCCATCAAAATCTTCAAGGTGTTTGATAGCATTTTTAAAATCGCCTTTTTGCAAATAGCAAACGCCTGCATAGTAATGACAAAGATTAGCAGCTTTTGTGCCACTGTATTTTTTCAATACAAAGAGAAAGCCTTTATGCTGGCCGTCGCCGTTCAGAGCTTTGTCCACAGAGTCTGCTTCGAAGTAGCGTTGTGCAAAAGCCATCGCAGTAGAAGCTTTTACTTCGCGAGGTTCGTTATAAAGTTTAGTGTAGGCAAAATATCCTACTACTGCCGCCAATACGACCGTTACGATAGTATTGATACGCTTTTTATTGGCTTCATATTTTGCCAACAGGTTATCTAAAACTTTTGAGTCTTCTGCTTCTGCAGCCTGAGTAGTTCCAGGTTTATTTCTAGCTGAGTTTGCCATTTATTGTATTTGTAATTTGTATGTAGTCAATTAGCGGTTTTCAAAAATTAGTCGGTAATATAAGGGTAGTTTTCATCAACATAAATATCCTTGTACAGTTCGCTGTCATCAGGCCAAGGGCTTTCTTCCGCAAATTGTACGCTTTCTTCTACTTCCTGTCTTACTTTTTCGTTGATGGCTTCAATCTCTGCTTCTGTAGCCCATTTGTTATCCATAATGGTTTTCAGCACCTGATTGATGGGGTCTTTGTCTTTATATTCTTCTACTTCTTCTTTAGTGCGGTATTTAGCGGGGTCGCTCATAGAGTGCCCACGGTAGCGGTATGTTTTTACTTCAAGGAATGTTGGTCCGCCTTTTTCGCGTGCACGCCTTACCGCACGTTCCATAGCTTTGTGTACTTCTTCGCAACTCATACCATCTACGCTATCAGCCGGCATATCATAGGCATCAGCCAAACGGTAGATATCGAGCGTTTTAGATGTACGTTCTACTGATGTACCCATTGCGTAGTAGTTGTTTTCGCAAACAAATATTACGGGAAGGTTCCATAGCATAGCCATATTGAACGTTTCGTGCAGCAGGCCCTGACGTGCAGCACCATCACCAAAGTAACAAACAGTAACACGGTCGTTATTATGGTACATATCTGCAAAAGCGATACCTGCGCCCAAGCCTATCTGGCCGCCAACTATACCATGTCCGCCAAAAAAACGTTTTTCTTTGCTGAAGAAGTGCATACTGCCGCCCTTTCCTTTGGTGCAGCCTGTAGCTTTACCATATAGCTCTGCCATACACTCTTTAGGGCTCATGCCTTTTGCTATGGCAAGTCCGTGGTCGCGGTAGGCAGTTATCATGTTGTCATCATCGCGGATGGCAGTCATGGTTCCGGCAGCTACTGCTTCCTGCCCGATATACAGGTGGCAGAAACCACGTATTTTCTGCATGCCATATAGCTGACCGGTCTTTTCTTCAAAGCGGCGCAGCAATAGCATAATTTCGTACCAGTATAGATATGTTTCTTTTCCGAAAGGAGTCTGCACTGTTTTTTTAAATTTGTGCGAAAATATAAAAACTTTCGCTGCTTTCCCGCTTGTCATCAATTAAGAAGATAACATTAGTACAATTTCGCAACTATTCGTCGCGCAGCTTTGTATTTGAAGCCCCGGTTACCTGTATTACGGGTGCTAACGGGTGTGGTAAAACCAATCTGCTGGACGGGGTTTACTACCTCTGTTATACCAAAAGTTACTTTACTGCCTATCAGCAAAACTGTGTACAGATGGGGCTGGACGGCTTCAGGGTTGAGGGGGTGTTTAATAATCAGTTAAAGTCGGAAGTTATATCCTGCAAATGGCAACAGGGCAAGAAAGAACTGCAGGCTGATGGCGTAGATTACGAAAAACCTACTGACCATATAGGTAAATATGCCGCAGTGATGATTGCCCCAGACGACCTGGAATTGGTAAATGATGGCAGTGAACCCCGCCGCAAATGGGTTGACAGCATACTGAGCCAGACCGACAAAAGCTATCTGGAATGCCTTATGCGTTACCAGCGGATATTGCAGCAACGTAACGCCTGGCTGAAGCAATATGCCAATAGTGCCATGCCGGACTATACTACACTTGAGTATTACGATGCACAACTTGCAGCGGATGGTACATATATATATGAAAAGCGAAATGAGTTTGTTGCCATTTTTTTGCCCCAACTGCAAGATTTGTACTCTCAATTAACGGATGGTAAGGAAGCAGTGCGTATAACCTACCAGAGCGATCTGCAACAACAACCGTTAATAATCTTACTGAAAGACGGACTGCAGCACGATATGCGCCTGCAACGCACCTTACGTGGCATACATAAAGACGACCTGCAATTATTGTTGAATAATACGCCTGTAAAAGCTTTCGGCTCACAAGGGCAGAAGAAGAGTTTTCTGTTTGCAATGAAACTGGCACAATACAAGTACCTGAGCGGGGTGCTGGGTTATAAACCTATCTTATTGCTGGATGATGTGTTTGAAAAGCTAGACCAGAGCCGTATGGAAGCTCTGTTGCGAATAATACGCGGAGAAGATTTCGGACAGGTGATACTGACTGACACCCATGCTGAAAGGGTGCGCAATGCATTTGGAGATGTGGTAGAAGTGGGGATGATTGTTTTATAACAAAACATTAATTTCTTCAACATTCGCTGTGTTTCAATGTTATAAAATAAGTTTGTGTAA
>CALESY010000070.1 GCA_937919945.1 uncultured Chitinophagaceae bacterium
TCTTAGGGGATGCCCAAGGTGCAAGTTTCAGCTCATTGTATAAGGGAAGTCTGACGGTTTTGTATACGATTGGTAGTGGTAAAAGACCTACTATCTTACCGGTTATACCTTCGTTCCCAATGATGAAAACAATGGCGGAATATTATTTCCAGACGTTCTATCATCCCTATGCTCAGCAGTTTCTGCAAGCATTATATGCCGGTGGTCTGGATACGTTGTTCGATCTGAGGATGCAAGTGCCGCGGTCTAAAGACAATATGAAATTCTTTGATACCTATTCGCCGACATCTTTGATATTAAATGGGAAGTATTTAGGTAATCCTAAAGATACAGAAGTATATCTGTATCCAACAGATCACGTCGATTTTTCCTACATGGCAGCTTATTCCGTATATAACTGGGAGCTTTTCTATCACATACCTATGTTGATAGCTCAAAGTCTCAGCACAAATCAGAAATTTGAAGAAGCACAGAAATGGTATCATTACATTTTTGATCCGACCAGCAACACAGATGAAAATGGAGCCTACTCATCCACAAGACAACGTTTCTGGAAATGTCGTCCGTTCTACGAGATGTCATCACCTACGAAAAGCATACAAACACTTTCTGATTTGCTATTGGAAATTTCAAAGGGTAATACCACTGCCGTAGAACAGGTGACAACAATGCAGCAGAGTCCATTGCAGCCTTATGCCGTAGCCAGGTTGCGTCAGCTTGCATTTATGAAGAATACCGTGTTGAAATACATTGAGAACCTCATTGCCTGGGGAGACCAATTGTTTACAAGGAATACAATTGAATCTATCAATGAGGCTACACAACTGTATGTATTAGCAGAGAATATCCTTGGCAAAAGACCTACGGAAGTACCTCCACGTGCAGAATCTGTTATTCATGCATTTTATAATCTGACCTCAAGTTCGGGCACATCTTCCGGTGTTGATGCATTCAGCAATGCGTTGGTAAGTATCGAGCATTATATCGATATTAATGCACGTGTCGACCGTCAGAACAAACCACCATATGCGCCTGGCAAAATATTTTATTTCTGCATTCCGGAAAATCGGGAAATGCTCAAGCACTGGGATACTATTGCTGACCGGTTATTTAAAATAAGGAATTCTCTGAATATTAAAGGGCAGTTACAGAAATTACCATTATTTGAACCGCCTATTAACCCTGCATTACTGGTTAGGGCAGCAGCAGCAGGTATAGATATTTCTACTGTTCTGGATAATATCAGCGGTGCAAACCTGACAAACTACCGTTTTTCTTATTATTTGCAGAAATCAAACGAAATCTGCAACGACGTTAAGGCATTAGGTAATGCATTGTTGTCAGCACTGGAGAAAAAAGATGCAGAAGAAATGGCATTGCTAAGATCTAGTCTTGAGAAGACGTTGCTGGAAAAAACATTGGCTTTCAAAAAATCTCAAGTTGAGGAGGCGAAAGCTGCCTTGGAACCTTTGTATAAAGCCCAATTGCCGATACATGCCAGAATTGCGTATTATTCCAGCCGTCAGAAACAAATAGCTGAGGAAACCGAATATTTCAGCTTGGTCAATAAGTCGCTAGTCCATTCAAAAAGGCAGTTGACATTTTCAATGATTGGTGCTGCCGTATCATTGATCCCTCAAATGCACTTACAAGCGACATTTGCCATAGGTGCCAGTTTCGGTGGACAACAGCTTAATACGATCTTCCAGGCACTGAGCACACGACAAGGTTTTAAGGCCTCAGAAAACATGACGAGGTCCGGAATGAGTACTACTAAGGCTGGTATTGTCAGAAGATGGGATGATTGGCAGTTCCAGGTTGATTTAGCCAGTAAGGAGTTAGAGCCTATTTATGCACAGATTATTGCAGCTGAGGCACGGATCGAAACTGCTGAAAAAGATTTGGAGGCATTTCAGGTACAGATTGATAATAACAAAGCTATTGATGCTTTCATGCGCAGTAAGTACACTAACAAAGAACTGTATAGTTGGATGATTTCCCAGATTTCGACTACATATTTCCAATCTTATCAATTTGCTTTTAAACAAGTACAAACGGCACTTAGCTGTTATGAATATGAACTTCCGTTCGCATTCCTTGACAAGAAGAGAGATCAGATTATACAATTCGGCTATTGGGATAGCCTGCGAAAAGGCTTACTCGCTGCAGAACAATTGCAGTTGGATTTACGGAAACTTGAAATAGCATATGCTGAAGATAATAAGCGTGAATATGAACTGACTAAGCATATTTCGTTAGCAAATCTTGACCCGCTTGCATTGTTGGAATTGCGTGAAACTGGACAATGTACATTTGACACGGAAAATTGGATGTTTGATATGGACTTCCCTGGGCATTATTTCAGGCGTATTAAATCAGTAAGCTTGAGTATTCCTTGCGTTGCTGGTCCATATACTACTATCGGAGCGCAATTAACTTTAAATGGTAATACAATATATAAAGAAGATGGCTCTGTTTTCAGAAGTTCATCAATAGGAGATACTATTGCAACCAGTAGCTCACAAAACGATAGTGGGCTGTTTGAGCTTAACTTCCGCGACGACAGATATTTGCCTTTTGAAGGTAAGGGCGTAATTGGAAATTGGTCTATGAATCTGGTACAGGAGGAACAATTAAGACAGTTTGATTACACGTCTATTTCCGATGTTATTGTTCATATAAAATACACGTCACAAGGAGGGTATGATGCTGACGTAGCCAGCGATACTGTTAATAACATAAAAGGAAGCCAGTTGGATCCTTTGCCGAGAATATTCTCATTGAAACATGATTTTAGCAACGCTTGGAATTCCGGCTTCAGCGCATTCACACAAGATGATGCATTAACTGCCAATGTTGGACGCTCTATGAGTATGATTTTGAGTCATGACCAGTTCCCTTTCTATTGCAAAGGCAAACAGATTAACATTGTTGGAGCGGCTATTAAGTTTTTGACATCTGAACCAGGTGAAGATACCAAATTCATGATTGAGACATGGAAGAACGGTATGCCACCAAAACATGCCACAAGCAATCCATTGATTCAGAAGGCATTTACGGATGGTAACGAGTATGCAAACAGTGTTCAATATGGAAGCTCTGCAGGATTGTCACTACAGAATGGTGATACTAGGGAAATACGTATAAATATGTTTAAAACAGACAACAGTGGTGCTGTTGATGAAGATTTCATACTTAATAAGGAAGACCTGCAAGATGTTTATATCGTGTTTAACTATTATCTCACCGATCCAAGTTAAAGAAATAAACCCTTACATACCGTTTTAAAATAAGAGATATGAATAATACCGAACAGAAAGGCATCGTTGGACAAGTAGCTACTGGAAACAAGTCTGATAACCCCTATCCGCTTGAAAGATATACTGTGTCAAAACAAGATGAAAACAGCCAGTCAGGTAAACAATCAGCTTACTATAAGTCTCAAGCCCCCACCATTGATCTTCCGAAAGGTGGTGGGGCGCTGAAAGGCATCGATGAGAAATTTACTGTTAATGCTGTAAATGGTACTGCATCCTTAAATATCCCTTTACCATTGACACCCTCAAGAGCGGGGTTCAGTCCTCAATTATCCGTTCAGTATAATTCAGGGAATGGTAACAGCGAATTTGGACTTGGATGGTCTCTAAGCCTTGCTTCCATTCAGCGTAAAACAGATAAGAAACTTCCTGAATATAGCGATGATGACGTATTCCTGATGGCGGGTGCGGAAGATCTTGTACCATTATTAAATGAAGAAGGTGAAAAAATCATCATCAATCCGATGAATGGCAGTACTGGTACGCCCTATCATATTACCTGTTTTATACCTAGGATTGAAGGATTGTTTGCCCGGATAGAGTTTATCAAAGAAGAAGGTACTCTCGATTCATGGTGGAGAGTAACGACTAAGGATAATATTATTACTTACTACGGGCTTACTGCATCTGCCAGAGTTACAGATCCTGATGATGCAACTAAGATTTTCAGGTGGTTGCCTCAACTTAGCTTTGATCATAAAGGTAATGTCCATGAATACACTTACAAACATGAGGATGTAACTAATGTACCTGCTAATGCCAATGAAGCACTCCGGTTAGACGGTACCGCACTGTTTACAAATACTTACCTGAAGTCAGTTAAATATTGCAATACTGTTCCGCTATTTTTTGATGGTGTACACGGCTATGATCCGGAAGACATTTATAAACCTGCCTTGCCGACTAATGCAGATTATAAGATAGAGGCCGTAATGGACTATGGTGAACATGATCTTGTTTTCCCAAGACCTCATGATTCTGGTAATTGGCATTGTCGTATGGATCCGTTTTCTGATTTTCATGCCGGATTTGAAATCAGAACCTATAGAAGGTGTTACAGGGTATTGGTGTACCATGCTTTCGATGAATTAATAGATGGCACAGGAGAAAGTGCTATACTAGTGCGTTCTCTGAATCTAAATTATCATAATGGCAGCGACACAGCTGATACAGGACAATTTGCTGAGGCAGATTTTATTACCTCTCTGACAAGTAAAGCACATAAATTAATAGATAGCAGTTATGTTTCGAAAGGGTTACCATCGCTCACCTGCAATTATGAACCATTAAATTGGGACAATACTATTCAGCATGTATCCCGGGAAGATGCAGAAAACGTTCCGCAAGGTTTGACGGGTGGCTATCATTGGATTGATCTTGAAGGAGATGGTTTGCCAGGTATTCTGACGGAACAGGCCGGAGGGTGGTTTTATAAGCGCAATTTAGGAAATGGCCATTTTGCAGGTAATATACAAGTAGCTAATAAGCCCTCATTATCTGGTCTTGGCGGACAACTACAATGGCAGGATTTAGATGCGAATGGTAAAAGGCAGTTAGTAAATAGGTCTAATAATATGCCTGGTTATTATGAACTTGACGACAATCAACAGTGGGGGGCATTTCATTCTTTTCAACAATGGGCGCATATAGACTGGAACAGCCCATTTACCCAAACCCTAGATTTAAATGGTGATGGACGTCCCGATGTATTACTCACTGAGGATGCTGCTTTGCGTTGGTATGAAAATAAAGGTACGGAAGGGTATATTGTTGGAGGAACCGGTTCATTTACATGTAATGAAACCAATGGCCCTGTACTCTTACTGAATGACGCTGTTCAATCTGTTTTTCTTGCTGATATGAATGGTGATGGGTTGACAGATATTGTACGCATAAAGAATGGTGAAGTTGCCTACTGGCCCAATCTGGGGTATGGTCGGTTCGGTAAAAAAATCGTGATGAGCAACTCTCCTTATTTTGCTACACCGGATTTATTCAATCCTATTTACATCACGCTTAGTGACATCAGTGGTACAGGGGCTGCGGACATTATTTATCTTGGTAATAATGAATGTACAGCATGGATCAATATGTCAGGAAATGCCCTTGCTAATCCTGTTGTCATTAATCCATTGCCAGGCATAGATCAGTATAGTAAAGTCTCCGTAATGGACTTTTTAGGGAATGGTACGGCATGTATTGTTTGGAGTTCGCCACTACCGCAACACTCGCATGCACCCTTCAGATATATTGACCTGATGGGCGGTAAAAAACCGTATTTACTCAAAAGTTACAGTAATGGATTAGGGAAGACTACTGAATTGTTATACAGGAATTCAACAAAATATTACCTGGAAGATAAACTTAACATGCAGCCTTGGGCTACCAAGCTACCTTTCCCTGTACATTGCCTTCATAAAGTTATTACATCTGATAGTGTAAGTGAAACAATATATTCTCAGGAATATAAATACCATCATGGCTATTATGATCATGAAGAAAGGGAGTTTCGTGGATTCGGGCGTGTTGATACCATTGATATGGAAACGGCTGTCTTGGATGATGACAATGATCTGAACCAGGCACCTGTTTTGACAAAAACATGGTACCATACCGGTGCATTTTTTCAGGAACAATCCTTGATTGACAGATTTAAAGCAGAATATAAAAATGCTGAAAATTGGAATCTGGGTCGAACTGCGAGTTTTATAGGGGATACGAATAACCAAGAATTTAGGGAAGCACATCGTGCGTTAAAAGGTTCTCCACTGAGGCAGGAAGTGTATGCCATGAATAATGATGCAACAGTGGAGACCAATCTTTACACGATAACAGCCAACAGTTATATCGTACAAAAGATACAAGGAGTGGGTATTAATAAGCACGCGGTCTTTTTTACACACAACCAGGAAAATGTAGTATGGCATTGTGAATGGGACTTGTCAGTTGCTATCAATGAATGTGATCCCCGTATACTACACGATATCGTTACTTCCATTGATGAAAAAGGCAATGTACTGGAGAGTGCTAAGATAGCTTATGCGCGTAATACTGTTCCTACTACCATTCCCAATACTTCAACTGGGCTTACACACAGTGCAATAATTGAAGAATCACAAGGTACAACCAAGATTGTTTATACTGTAAATAGCTACACCTCAGATATTATTGATCAGTCGTTGACAGCCCCCATTATACATTACAGGCTCCGTATGCTTTGTGATATGAAAGTGTGGGAAGTGTATAATGTGGATGATAGCAATGGATTAATTGTTCCCTCTGCTTTAAAAGATGATTATTCGGCCATAGTAAGCAGCACGAATATTCTTGAGTTCTCCCAAAGCCCTTCAGGTTCATCCCTACAAAAGAGGCTAGTCTCGCAACAGCGTGTTACTTATATGAAAGATGATACGTCTGGGCCTAAAAACTTCCAGCAACATGATCATTTAGGTCTTGTTTACCAACAATATCAACTTGCCTTCAGCAATCATATACTAAGTGATGCTGATCATCTTGATAATAAAGCCTCTCATACCATGCTGACTGATGGAGGTTATATCAGGGAAGATAATACAGGTGTTACAGGTTTTGGCAGCAGTACAACCAATTATTGGCTACCATCAGGTACGATGGAATATTTTACAGATGAAAAAGCTAGCTTCTTTACCCCAGAGAAGTACATAGACCCTTGGGGTACAGAGACAACTATTACTTATTGGGGAGATTACTATCTGTTACCTGAAACCATAACCGACGGATTGGCTACTAATGCTAATACAACCACTGTACTGGAATATGATTGGCGCTGTCTGCAACCCTGTCAAATATTGGATCCGAATGAAAACAGAACTGAAGTTGTGTATGATTTACTATCCTTGCCCGTACTGGTTGCAATGAACGGGAAAGTAGGTAGCGGGGTTGAGGCTGATGAGATAGATGTTGATATTTACAGCAGTGGTGATATAGCTGCACAAGTCGATTTCTGGAATAATCCTGCTGACACAGCGAGAGATTTACTTGGTCTTGCAACATGGCGTTGTGTGTACGATTTCGAAAGCAGCCCCGCAGTAGTTGCGATGATAGCACGTGAACAACATGCAAATATTGCTCCTAACAGCCCTATGCTTATTCGTCTTACCTACACAGACGGTTTCGGGCGTGTTGCTATGCATAAGGTGCAAGCTGAACCTAATACAACATTTGACCCCTGCTGGATAGGAAGTGGAAAAACTGTTTATAACAATAAGGGCAAGGAAGTAATGCAGTATGAGCCTTACTTCAGCGATACCCATGCACACGATTCTGCTGAACAGGCAGCACATTTAGGGGTTAGTCCGCAAATACATTATGATCCGCTTGGGAGAGTGAAGCGCACAGATTTTCCGGATGGTAGTTTTACAAAAACCGAATGGGATGCCTGGATGCAGGTTGTGTACGATAATAATGATACGGTAGCAGATAGTGCATGGTATGCTGCTAATAATGGTAGTAGCGATGCTAATAAAGATGATGCTGCAGACAAAGCATTCCAACACAATAATACGCCAACCATCATGCTGCTGGATGTACTGGCACAACCATTCTATACCATCCAGCACAATCGGTATATAACATCGGGTACTACCTGGGGAGACGTCTATTACCAGAGCTATGTACGTATGGATATATCCGGCAACCGAATGGAAGTGCGCGATGCGCGTACAAGCATGGCTACTGGATACATGACCCTGCGATATACATATGATATGCTGAAAGGGGTAATAAAGCAAGTGAGTGCAGATAGCGGAACACAGTATATGTTAGCGGCTGCTGACGGACAGCCCCATAAAGCATGGCAGGCGGGTGGAAGGGAGTTTACCTTTGAATATGATGCACTGCGCAGACTGAAAAAGAAAAAACTGACGGTAAGCGGCACTACTAAAACGCTTGAATATCTTATTTATGGTGAAGAACAGAGTGACTTTGATAAAGAAGATAATAACCTGCGCACCCGCGTATATAAGCACTATGATGGTGTCGGGATGAAGCGTGTAAAAGAATATGATTTTAAAGGCAATGTATTGGATGCTGAGCAAAAAATACTAAGCGACCATACAATTGCTGATATTGACTGGGATGCAAGCACAACGCCTTCATTAACAAGCGATACGTTTAATACGCTCGCTTTGTATGATGCATTGAACAGAGTAACAGAAATGACAGATGCAGGTGGTAATATGACCGCTAATACCTATGACAAAACAGGTATGCTGAAAACAGTTTCTATGACTCCTAATGGCGGCACTGCAATTGATTATGTGACCGATATAACCTATAATGCCAAAGGGCAAAGAGAGTTTATTGACTATGGTAACGGGACGACCACTACCTATACCTACGATGCCAATACATTCAGGTTGACCAACCTTGTAACCAATAAAAACACCGACAAGCACCAGGACTTGCAATACTGGTACGACCCTGTAGGCAACATAACACGCATAAAAGACGATGCACAGCGCAGCCTGTTTTTTAACAACAGTGTTTCCCTGCCGGTGATGGACTATACCTACGATGCACTTTACAGGCTGATAATAGGTAGTGGCAGGGAATTGATAGGTACAGCCACATTTGGAACTACAGATAATAATAATGACAGTGCATGGATGGGGGTAAGCCACAAGGGCAACGATAACAATACCCAAAACTATACGCAGAAATATAGTTATGATGCTGTGGGTAACATACTGGAACTGCAACATATAGCCACAGCAGGCAGCTATACACGCAGCTATAGTTATGGTAATGCTGATAACAGGTTGGGCAGCACAACAGTTGGTAGCAATACTTACAATTATACCCACGATAGCTATGGCAACATAACTGTGATGCCACACCTGAGTGCTATTGGTTACAATGCAATGCAGCAGATGTGTACGGCCGATTTAGGTGGTGGTGGCGATGCTTATTACCAGTATGATGCCGGTGGACAGCGGGTACATAAAGTAATAGAAAATGGCAGCCTGAAGGAAGAACGCATATACCTTGGTGGCTACGAGGTATACCGTAAATACACAGGCAGTACATTAGACCTTGAGCGCATTACCATACATATAATAGACGATACCGGCCGTATAGCCATGTACGAAAAACGTACAAGTGGCACAGACGGCTC
>CALESY010000071.1 GCA_937919945.1 uncultured Chitinophagaceae bacterium
CCATTGTCTCAATACCTAAGCTCAGTGGTGTTACGTCCAGCAACAATACATCTTTCACATCACCAGTCAATACACCACCTTGTATAGCTGCGCCTATTGCTACTACCTCATCAGGGTTCACGCTACGGTTTGGTTTTTTACCAAAGAATTTCTCAACTACTTCCTGCACTTTAGGTATGCGCGTGCTACCACCTACCAATATCACCTCATCTATTTCGCTAGGGTTCATACCTGCATCTTTCAATGCTTTGCGGCATGGTTCCAGTGTGCGCTCTATCAGGCTGTCAGCCAGTTGTTCAAATTTAGCACGGCTCAGTTTGCGCACCAGGTGTTTAGGTACACCATCTACTGCTGTGATGTACGGAAGGTTGATTTCTGTTTCCTGAGAAGAAGAAAGTTCGATTTTTGCTTTTTCTGCACTTTCTTTCAAACGCTGCCAAGCCATCGGGTCTTTACGCAGGTCTATCGCTTCGTCTTTCTTAAACTCATCAGCCAACCAGTCCATGATAACTTTATCAAAGTCATCACCACCTAAGTGGGTATCACCGTTTGTAGATTTTACTTCAAATACACCATCTCCAAGTTCCAGCACCGATACGTCGAACGTACCACCACCAAGGTCGAACACAGCTATTTTACTGTCTTTGTGTTGTTTATCCAAGCCATAAGCTAATGCCGCTGCTGTAGGCTCGTTTATGATTCGGCGTACATTCAAGCCTGCAATTTCACCAGCTTCTTTAGTAGCCTGACGTTGTGCATCGTTAAAGTATGCCGGCACAGTAATAACCGCTTCCTTCACTTCTTGCCCCAGAAAGTCTTCAGCTGTTTTCTTCATTTTCTGAAGAATCATAGCGCTGATTTCCTGTGGCGTGTACATACGGCCTTCTATTTCTACACGTGGTGTGTTATTGTCACCTTTCACAATCTTGTAAGAGTTGTGAGACATCTCTCCCGTTACTTCATCGTAACGACGGCCCATATATCGCTTAATGGACATGATGGTATTCATGGGGTTGGTGATAGCTTGGCGCTTGGCAGGGTCGCCTACTTTACGTTCACCGTTTTTCAAAAAAGCTACTACCGATGGGGTAGTGCGGCGACCTTCGTCGTTCGCAATCACCACGGGTTCGTTGCCCTCCATTACAGAAACGCAAGAGTTGGTAGTGCCTAAGTCAATGCCGATAATCTTACTCATAGTCTTTTTTTATTATATCGTTTTGTTGTTTACGTTGTTAAGAAATTATTGTCAATAGATATGCCAGTTGCCTATTGTCGGCAATATTGGCAGTTGGTATGACAGCATGAAAGAAAAATGCCCTAATGAACTAACATTAAGGCATTTTCGAATAATTATATGTGAAATATTGTCAATTAATTAGCCGTCCTGCCAACAATGTTCAAAGGACGAGTGATTGGGTTTAGTTTAATAGAATCCAATGTGATTTCATCTATCGCAGCATTTCTGTAAAAAGCTAAGGCTCTTGATGCAATGATGCCATAAGCATCTGAACCATCCATATTGGAATACATTGGCTTTATCTGGTCGCCGATAAGGCTGCTGTTTTGTACTTGTGCAATAGTGAAATAGTTATACAATTCGTTGCTGCCGGCATAAACGAATATATCGCAGCTGTCAAGGAAGCGTTGTGTATTGGCTGGTGCCGGGCCAAATGCATCGTACATAAAACCGTAAAATGAAGAGTTGAGTGTTTTCAGTGTAAAAGGGTCAGCCCCGTTTTTTGTATCTTTTGCAAAAGTAAAATCAGCACTTTTGCGCGTTCTTTTACCTGTTGCGTTATCGAGTTCTTCAATATGAAAGCGTACAATGCCTTCAATCATTTTAGCATTACGGGGTGTTGTGCCAAATAGGCTATAAGAACTTTGAAATTGTGTTTTTGAAAAGCTGAGTGTAAGATTTGCTTTGTTGAATTCCTCTATATAGAAATTTTGAGCATTTTTACTTCTTGCACCATTAACCAACATAAAGTAATGGCTTGAGTCCAAAGTACCTGTGGTATTATTTTTTATAAAGAGTTTGTATCTATAATACGGGTTGAGGGTATCTGCCGGGAAAGTACTCAGTAGCTTCTGTTTACTTAACTTGTAAGCATAAGATGGATTTTGAAAAAAGCCCTGACTACCTGCTGCATCTTTTGGGTAGCCTTCTTTTGCCATGTCGGCTAATGTCATATCTAATTTACGACGTATAGCATTATTGTCATTATTATACTCCTGCATATACACTGTCAGGTCTTTAAAATAGTTGCTATCGGCTATCAAAGCCATGTCTATTGCACTCTTATTATTGTCTAAAAAGGCCTTTTGTACCCTTATGTAATGGGCAGTATCGGCAGTATTCAGCATGCCATAGGCAACAACAATATTTTTATATGGTGCAGCTACTTCAAAGTCGTCTTTACACGAAGTGGTACCAACCAATGCCGCTAATAG
>CALESY010000072.1 GCA_937919945.1 uncultured Chitinophagaceae bacterium
AAACAACACTTGCCGTTTTTCGGTGTCGCCGTCTTTGTTTTTTATCTTAAAGAAGTTTTCATTTACTTCCCAGTAAATACATGCTGCATCCAATAACCTTTCTTCATAAGGTTTTTGTAGCACGTTGAATTTAATGTCTGCCATATATAAAGTGTTCTTTTTATTAATTCCAAAATCCCGTTTCCGGTGGTTTTCTTCGTTTGCTGCTTTTAGCTGCTGGTGTTTCTTCCTTCCTTACTTCAATAAATTGCGCGTTTGATCGCTCCCTGTCCCAACGCGCATCATTCCAACGATCAAACCCTACCATGTATGCACATGCCATATTGTAAATACGGCAGTCTAACGGCTCGTTACGCTCGTATTTCTTTACCCAGTAGTAAACAACCTGGTTCTTATTGTTTCGTGAAGGCTGCAGGGCTTCAGCTGTCAAACCTCTGAAATAATGGGTATCCTGTTTTGTAAACTGGCAGTATCCATTAGGCACCTCACCGGTTTCAGGATTTATATTCAAACGTAACCATCCGTACAATTGGCTTTTGAGGTAACTTACACCAACATGCCACACCTTCAGCTTACCAATATTTTTACCTTGCTTGGTTTTACGGGTTACGCGCGGGGCACTAAATGGCATTTGCAATGCATCACTACCTTTTATTGGAACAACACGGCCACCGTATTTTTTTGCAAAATCATCTACTTTAGCCGGACGGTACCCGGTATCTATTGCCATTAATCTTACAGGTAATACGGCTTTATCTTCACGTACAAAAGTTTCATCTAGTATTTGTGCAAGTTGATCCCACACTTCGGGCCTGTCTGTATCACCCATTAACACGCGGTAATCTATTTGCTGGCTGTTACGGCCTTTCTTCCATCCAACTATTTCAATCTCTAAACGGTCCGCTTGAACGTCAACACCGGCTGTAATAAACACTACTCCATTATCAGGTTTATTTCTTTCAACACCTGCTTTGTCTGATCGTTCCCAAAGTTGTTCCCATTGTGGCGCTTCACTTTCTTCTTCAAATGTTTCGGCAAACAGTGTGTTAATCACTGTTTTCATTTTTGCAACATCACCTTGGGCTTCATCCCACATCTTGCATACTTCAAACCAACCCATCCAACCATCAGGGCTATACAATGAATTAATATGAAATCCCATCCTTTCATTGCTTGAATTTTCCGGTTTTGTAGCTATCCACTCACCGTTATCAAGCATGTATGTTTTATGCCTTTCGTATATTTTACCTTTACAATGAATACACTCATAATGTACATTCTCAACATCATATTTGCCCTTTTCCCATCTTAACTGAGTAAACACAAGTGTTTGCTTTTCTTTGCAGTGTGGGCATGGAACGAAATAGTATTGTTGATCAGTTTGGTTAAACTCACTTTCAATTTTGCTACTCCCTTTAATTGTAGGGGTGCTTATTTTATATCGCTTCTTTCTACTACCAAATGTACTTTGTCGTTTTTCTGCAAGGCTTATAGGATCACCCTCACCGTCCACATCACCGGGATATGCATCTATTTCATCAAGAAACAGTTTTTGTACCGGCATACTTCGTAAACCTGCAGCACTATTAGCACCGGTAAGTACTAATGCACCGCCTGGAAAGTCTTTTTGAAACATTGTATTGCCGCCGTCCTTGCTTCGCTTACCACCAACCTTTTCTTTTAGTGAAGGTGTATTTTCTAGCATAGGATCAATGCGTAACTTTACGTTACGTTTCATTGTATCAAGTGTTGGCATTACTGCCATCATAGGACCTGGTACCATATCAATACTATATCCTATCCAGTTAATACCTACTTCTGTAAATCCAAGCTGTACACCTTTCATTACAATGATTTCCTGTATATGCGAATGAATACTAAGTAAGTCAGATATTTTTAACAGGTACGGGGTACGCACTATACGGTACGGGCCAGGTTCA
>CALESY010000073.1 GCA_937919945.1 uncultured Chitinophagaceae bacterium
AGCCAATTATTGCTGAAACAACGTACAGATGCTAACAAGAAAGCAGAAGATAAAATTGCAGAGTTAAAAGAATTTATCGCCCGCTTCTCTGCCAACGCATCTAAATCAAAACAGGCAACCAGCCGTAAGAAAGCATTGGATAAGATTAAGATTGAAGATATGACTGCGAGCAATCGTAAATATCCTGCTATCTTGTTCAATAATCAGGTACGTGACGCTGGCGATCAGATACTGGAAGTAAAAGGCTTGAGTAAAACGCTCAATGGTGAAGTGATGTTTAAAGATATCAGCTTCGACCTGAAACGCGGACAGAAAATAGCCATCCTTGCAGACAATGGCCTCGCTACCACTGCATTCTATAAAATACTGGCGGGAGAGGATACTGATTTTCAAGGTATGTTCAAATGGGGCGTAACTATTACCACTACCTATTTGCCAAATGATAACAGTGAATACTTTGCCGGCAAAGACTTGAACCTGATAGATTGGCTACGTCAATACAGTGAGGAAAAAGACGAAACTTTCATACGTGGCTTTTTGGGACGCATGTTATTCAGCGGTGAAGAGACACTGAAAAAGTGTACAGTACTAAGTGGTGGTGAAAAAATGCGTTGTATGCTGAGCCGTATGATGATGTTGAAAGGTAATGTGCTGATGTTAGACGAACCAACCAACCACTTAGATCTGGAAAGTATTACAGCGCTAAACAATGGCATGAAAGATTTTAAAGGCACAATTCTTTTCACTACACGCGACCATGAACTGGCACAAACAGTAGCAGACCGTGTGTTGGAACTGACACCTAACGGCCTCATAGACCGTGAAATGAGTTTTGATGAATACCGAAATGATGCCAGAGTAAAGGCTTTACGTGCAGAAATGTACGGTTTACAACCTGCATAAAATGGTTTACAATATCAAAAGCAGCCCTCATTTGAGGGCTTTTTTATTAACTATTAATTTAATGTTTGTAACTTCAATATCTCAAAAAATATAAATGAAGAAAATATTAACCTTGATTGCGCTGTTCTATAGTTTTACATCTGTTGGGCAAATACAAATTACAGCATCTGATATGCCTGTATTAGGTGATACTTTGCGCAGCAGCACTTCTTTATCGACATCTGGCATTATACTTTCTAACACAGGAGCTAATTACAATTGGGATTTCAGTACTCTTATCCCAACTCTGCAAACAGTTGACGAATATAAAACGGCATTATCTGTAAATCCTTTATTTGGCATTATTGCCCCAACTGCCTATGGTTACAAAGTGGCAGATAGTTTTCCTACAGGCGGTGTACCCATTCCTGTAACTATTAAAAACCTGTATACTTTTTTCAGTAAAAAGAATAACCCTGCGAGATATGTAGCAGAAGGTTTTGCAGCGACTATCAGTAGTATACCAACACCCGTTGCTTATCAGGATGAAGATGAATTGTATTTTTTCCCTTTAGACTTTAGTGTTACAAACGATAGCAGCAATTTTGATTTAAGATTCAATCTTGCAGGTTTTGGAAGTGTCAGGCAAAAAGGGTACAGAAAAACTACCGTAGATGGATGGGGGACAATTAAAACTCCATACTACACTACTGCCGTAAACTGTATCAGGGTACGGTCTGAAATTAGAGGAACAGATACTATAACAATCAGTCCGTTACCTTCTATCCCTATTCCACGTAATACAGTTGAATATAAGTGGTTAGCCAATGGTGAGCATTACCCGGCATTATGGGTTACAGCAAATATTATAGGATCTACGGAGACAATAACACAAGTCCGTTATAGAGATATGTATCGACCTGGCTTGCTGAACGTTGCTCAAACACCTGCCATCAGCATATTGAAAGTATATCCCAATCCAGTAAAGGGTGGTTATGTAATGATAGATATACCAACTATCTGGCAGTCTTATACTATTGATTTGTACGATATGCAAGGCAAATTGGTTGCACAATATCAAAATATAAGTAAGCTGGATATTAGCAATATCGCTAAAGGAAATTACTTAGCTGTTATCAATCATGTTGCTGAAAGGGCTTATGCCATGATAAGTATTGACTAATTTTTAGTAACAATACCATCAGCAGATAAGTGTAACTTTTTTTCATCTACCATACGACGAATAGTTGACATCACTACTTGCTTATCGTAGCTGTGTAGTTGTGCAACTATCGTATGAATGCTCACGGGTATTGTAGTCTGTTGTAGTATGTTTTGGTACAAGGTAACATAGTTAATGTTTTGCTTGTGTTTGGATGCGCATACATCACAATGCCCGCAATCCGTCAGTTTATGTTCATCAAAATATGACAGCAGCAATTTTGTTCTGCACTGGTTATTATTATACAGGTAAGCAACAATAGCATTCGTACGTTCCTCGTGTCGTTTTTTTAGTTTAGCTATGCGGTTGGTGTTGATAATAAGTTGCTTGCTGTCAACTCTGTAATGATGAAAAAATAATTGCGGGCCTTCTTTTTGCGGGATATATTCCAGCACACCCATTCCATGCAATCTATGTAGTATTTTCTCAACTTGCTCTTTATTGGTTTTCATTTGTTTAGCAATAACTACGGTGCGTATGGCAGTAGGATATTGAAACAAGCTGCCATACAGGCGTAGTAGGGTAGTGAGGCAATGTGCTAACTCAGGGTAAGTATTCATTACATTATCAAGCTCTTGCCGGGTGCATGTAACGAATACAGTTGGCGGATTAAAAACTGCTTCTGTTAATGTCCATAAGCCTTCTTGTTCTAATAGTTTCAACGCATTTGATGCAATAGCAGCATCCAGTTTGAACTTCTCACAAAAATCTTTCAGGTCAAAATCGTAATACCGGTATGGTTCTGCACTGATAGGCACTTGTAAGTATTCTGCTACACACTGATACACTTGTCGCAAATAATCTATTGACGGGAACTGTATTTCAACACTTCTTTCAAGCCTGTTTATATCGGTTTGATTATATAATATCAATGATTGGGCAGATTGTCCGTTTCTACCAGCTCTGCCAGACTCCTGATAGTAGGCTTCTATATGCTCTGGTGCATCATAGTTTACAACCAGTCCTACATCTTGTTTATCTATCCCCATGCCAAAAGCTGTCGTTGCAATGATGGTTTTTACCTTATCCTGCATCCATGCTTGGTGTGCATCTTCACGTTTATCTTTTGCCATGCCTGCGTGGTAGCTGATAGCTTCTATGCTATGCTGTGTAAGGTAGCCAAGCAATACTTCTGTCCGTTTTCTGCTACGGCAATACACTATAGAAGAGGTATTAGTTTGCATTAGTGCATCAACCAATTCTTTGTTTTTGTTTTCACTATAGTGAACCGAATAGTTTATATTTTTTCGTTCAAAACTTTGTGTATATAATATGGGTTTCTGTAGCTTCATTTGCAATGCAATATCATTTTGCACCGCTGTAGTAGCAGTTGCCGTCAGGCATAGAAAGGGCATATCATTAAACACTTCCTTTAGCAATGCAATTTTCAGATAGTCTGGCCTGAAATCATGCCCCCATTGCGATACACAATGCGCCTCATCGACTGCAATAAAACTAATCTGCATGGCAGGCAGGTATTCGTTGAATAGGGTAGTCTGCAATCTTTCGGGAGACACGTAGAGTAGTTTATATGCTCCATGTACTGCATTATCAAGCACTCTTATTACTGCCTTTGTGTACATACCTGCATGTATGCAGGCTGCAGATATGCCCAATTCTTTCAATCGTGCTACTTGGTCTTGCATCAAAGCAATCAATGGAGATACTACAAGACATATGCCATCCATTATCAATGCTGGCACCTGATAGCAAATAGATTTACCACCACCCGTAGGCATCATTGCGAGTATATCTTTACCCTGCAATACATCATTAATTATAGCTTCCTGATTACCGCGAAAAGCAGGGTAGCCCCAGTATTGAGATAATATGGTAATAGGCGATTGCA
Source organism: uncultured Chitinophagaceae bacterium (assembly GCA_937919945.1). GTDB lineage: Bacteria > Bacteroidota > Bacteroidia > Chitinophagales > Chitinophagaceae > Polluticoccus. The sequence continues at coordinate 3,954 of CALESY010000073.1, forward strand.
AATATTATAGGTTTCCGATGTTTTTGTCTATAAATACAGGTTTTAATGCGTCCACCCATAATTGTTTCTTAATATCGGGGTGTTTTTCCATTTCGGCAATCGATATGGATGGTATCCATATACAGCCGTCAAACTTGTTGGGGTGATAGATGCTGAACATGGCACTAATACCCAATTGCTGTGGCAATACACCAAACAGTAATACTACTTTGGGTTGCAGCCTGTCGCGTAGCTGATGCCATGCAGTTGGCTGCTCTGGTGTATATACATAGTATTCATTTTCCTCCAGTTTGCAAGCTTGTATTATTTTCTGTAGCTGCGCTTCATCATTACTTCCATTTACTAATGGGGTTGTAATAATAAGTGCCGTTATTGGTTGCATAGGTATATCATCTGGCAAGGCTTGCCAATACACATCTTGTTTATTAGTAACTATATCAGATTGGATAATATCAGGTATTGACTGCATAACGACATATTAACGGCCTGCACACCTTCACGGGCTTCGGCTTTACAGTATTTTTTCGTTTCTTTGCACGAAATTAATTCTTTATTATGAGTGTTTCCACTATGGATATAAAAGTGAGGAAAGCTGAGAAGAGCCGCATCAATGAGTTAGACAGGAGTAATATCCAGTTTGGCAAAATGTATGCAGACCATATGTTGGTAGCAGATTATGAAAATGGTGAGTGGAAACAACCTGAAATAGTACCTTTCGAAAATCTCTCGTTAAGCCCTGCAACTACATTTATGCACTATGGGCAGGCGATATTTGAAGGTGTGAAAGCATACAAAAATCAGAATGATGAGCCCGTTATCTTTCGCCCATACGATAACTGGAAACGCATGAACCGCTCTGCAGAGCGCATGGGTATGCCTGCAGTACCCGAAGATATTTTTATTGACGGTATGCGTGCTTTGGTAAATCTGGATAAAGATTGGATACCAACAGACGAAGGAACTTCGTTGTATCTGCGCCCGTTTATGATAGCTACTGACGAATTTATAGGTGTTAAGCCTGCAGAGAAATTTACATTTATCATCATCACTAGCCCTGCAGGACCATATTATGCAAAGCCGGTATCAATATATGTGCAAGACGAATACGTTCGTGCTTTCCCGGGTGGTATAGGTTTTACCAAAGCTGCTGGTAACTACGGTGCAAGTATGTACCCAACAGCACAAATACGTAAAATGGGCTACGACCAGATATTGTGGACAGATGGTTTTGAACACAAATACGTGCAGGAAATTGGTACCATGAATGTGTTCTTTGTAATAGGCGATAAAGTAATAACGCCCGAACTCAGCGAAACCATTTTAGCCGGTGTTACTCGTGATAGCGTTATAACATTGTTGCGCGAAAAAGGTGTAACGGTAGAAGAGCGTCCTTTAAGCATCGATGAAATAGCAGAAGCATACAAAACCAACCAATTAAAAGAAGCATTTGGTACAGGTACTGCCGCATCCATATCGCACATTGCAGAGCTTACATATCATGATATGCATATGGTGTTACCACAAGAAGATTGGGGTATTTCTGAATGGGTAAAAGAAGAAATGAATAATATACGCTATGGCAAAGTTGCCGACACGCATAACTGGGTGGTAAAAGCATAATACATAACAGTTGAAAATATAAAAAGCCTTATTCGGTAACGGATAAGGCTTTTTTGATGTACGTTTCATGCAGGGAATTTGCTAATATTACGTTTCAAATAAACACTATGGCTTTACGATTGAGAAGCTCGTTTTTGCTTCTCTTATTATTATCTGCATCACTATCTAGCAATGCACAAAACATTGCAGAAGATGAAGGGGTATTATCTAAAAAAGAATATGCCCGCTTCTTAGGTATTAGCGCAGGGCCAACCTATCAGGTTTTTCACGACGAACTTATTTCGGGTATGCGCTACGAGAAAGTAGGGGGTGCGGTTGCCATATCCAATACCAAAATAAATGATGTAAAATTCACTGAGTTGAATTTTCAGGGTTCTTATCTGAATATGGGACGCAAGAGCGAGGAATTGCTCAAGGCTACCGTACAGCAGTTAAAAGCTACGATGGATTACAGGCACACCTACAAATTGGCACTGTTGGACGAAAACTATTTTGATGTACGTGCCGGCATGTTGTTCTCTACCTTATTCTGTCATCGTAATGCGAAACACCTACCCAATACTGGTGATATTTATGAATATGCCATTGCACTAGGGTTGACAGGTAAGATTGCTAAACAACAAACTTTTAGGGGTAGGCAGGGATATGTAATACTCGATCTTAATATGCCTTTGTTCGCTAATATGTCCCGTCCGGGTTATCTCAATCATAGCACCGAGCTCGACCCTGAGTCAACTACCATAAAAAGGATATTTGCAAACAATCGTTTTACTTCATTTGGCAGGTTTTTCAGATTCAATAGCAGGTTCCATATTTTATACCCGATAAAAAATGGTAATAAGCTACGTTTTACCTATCAGTGGGATTATTACAGGATGAAAGGGGATGGAGACATAAAGGTCTTTAGCGCAGAACATACATTCCTTATTACATTCTTATTCAATTATTAATAAGCTTTTACCTGATGAAGAAGTTTATATATATACTTGTCGTTTTACCCCTGATATTTGCAGCTGTATCGTGCGAGCGGTTAGTGATGCCTAAAAAGAAATCTGCCCGTCCTACGCAGGTATTTGATGAGGTATGGCGTACGCTCGATAAAGGCTATGCTTTGTTTAGCTATAAGGGTGTGAATTGGGATTCCGTACAGTTTGAATACATGTTGCGTATATCAGATACATTAGATGAAAGAGAACTATTTGATAGCCTGGCATTGATGGTAAATATATTGCAAGATCCTAATGTGATTTTAGAAGCAGGGTTTGCAAAATCTTACTACAACAAACCCTTTCTTTATAAAGAAAACTTTAATAAGCAGCTATTAGAGAACAAATATTGGGTAGGTGCTGAACGGACAGGGCCGCTCTTATATAAAATGATGGACTCTGTTGCATATATATATTACGGAGATTTTGACCAACAGGTAACCGAGGCTCAAATAAACAGCGTGGTTGAAAGACTGAAAGTATTGGGTGCAATAAAAGGTACTATATTGGATGTACGCAACAGTACCGGTAGTAATGTAGAAAATATGTATACATTGTTCAACCACATGGGATATGATACTGCAGGGTATGATTACAGCATATATCTTTTCCAGACTGCATACAGAGTAGGCACTGCTAAAGACGAATTCTCAGACTGGGCAGGTACCTTTATAGATAAGAACGATAAGAAGAAATTGGGTAAAAAGATATGGGTACTTACCAACAGGCGTATGTATGGTATACCAAACCTGTTTGCTGCAGGCAGTAGTTCATTTTTTAATGTACGTACTATGGGTGATACTACAGGTGGCGGTGCAGGCCTAACATCTTCTTACGAATGCTCGAACGGGTGGCGAATTAAATACACAAGCTCCAGGATACGGACATCTGATGGTACTGATATGATAGATGGTGTTGCGCCAGATACGACAGTGCACATGAATAGCACAGATGAGGCTGCCGGTAAAGACACCATGATTGAAGCTGCATTAGCCAGACTACTTATGAAATAGGGAATACAAGTAATTATACTGCTACTTTGTTACTATAATTCTATTTAACATAAAGTACCATTATAGAACGAATGCGTGAAGGGTATGGTATTGCCGAAAGGCAAAGTTTTGTATATTGAGGGTATGGAAAACACACAAATAATTATAACGCTGGGAAGTTGCGTTGCATCTGCATTAGAAGTTACAGGAGCATATTTGCTTTTCAAATACGCCAACCCACCACACAATAAGAGGTTGGGAATTGCTACAATAGGAATTGGTGATGATACAAAAGAAAGAATGGGAATAGATGAAAAATATAATAGCAACAGCAGAATAGGGTTTAAGTTTATTGCAGCAGGATTTTTAATGCAATTTATAAGCAATATTTTTTCTATTTTTTTTCTTTGACGGGTATAAACATCTTATAAAGTATTACAAGAATATATAAGAAAAGCAATGTACTAAAAATTTTTGCAAATAATATAAGTGTCATTTAGTATTACCTGCCACCGTTATCGTTATGCCTAATAGAGCCACAGTCGCAGCCGCATTTGCTTCTATAATGCTCATTATGTTATTTAGGTTTGCTTTGTGCGTAGCCCTGTGCGCCTATTTAACATAATGTAAATTATGAAACAAATGCCACCGCACGGCAAACGCAGGGAATCTATTAAGCCAAAGGTACTGAAAGGTACAACTGGCAAGATTAAAACAGTAAATGCTGATAGAGATGATATTGCTGATAAAACAGCAACATCAATATCAAAGCAAGTAAAGGCTTTGGCTAAAAAGTATGATAAGGTAATGGTCAGTTATTTGATAACTGGATATACTATTTCCTCTTAAATGGAATTTTTGCTTTTTTGAGCATCTTTTCAAATTCCATTTCTGCTGACTGTTTAGCTACTTTTAAAATGTCTTTTTTGGTAGCTTTTCCTGATTTGTCGGTAATGGTTATTTTATTGCCAGTTCTTTGAATTTTAATAGAGTTGTTCATATTTATAAATAAATTTAGCTGATACAAATGTATCGATACCCCGATAGTCTTATCAGGGTATTTATCAATATAAAGTGAGTAACTATTTTACTAAAATTTAGGAAAAAATTAGGCGGTATCAATAACCATCACCGCTGCGCTTGCCAGCCAACGCGCATATTAGTTCCATAATCAGTCTTATCGTTAAGTACTACGTGGTGTTCGTGAAAAACTTACACCACTCCGATACTCAAGCCTACGGTAACATAAGATACAATTATGAAACAATACGTAACAAATGTTCAAGGCATTTAGTTTTCTAATAAGCCGTCTGATTCCTTCGTATAAACAAATCGGTGTATTTATTGCACAGGCTCTTTATGTCAGACTTAATATAGTCTGCATTTGTTTTGGCCGATGCCATGAATTGCTGGGCATGTTCTTCCAGTTGTTTTCTCAATGCATCCAGATGAGCAGAATATGCTTCATCATTGTGCAATGCAGCAGAATGATCATCTACCAACCTTTTCGCAATATTGCGAAATCGCTCAATTTGATTTTGATAGTTTTTCATAATGGATAATTTTGACAGCTAACCTATAGCATTACATGAAAATGTATTACTCACAAAATATTACAACACTATCTGTCGTCAATAAACTATAAAAGCTGATACCTCTTTCCTCTCAACCAACAAAGCCAATCGCCTGCATTGTGATGTATGTAAATATATGATAATTCATTCGCGATTCCAAATTTCATGGCATGAATTTTACGTACCCGCAGGTGTTTTTACTATTTTAGTGCATATCCCCGATTGATATGAATTTCAATAAGCTTTTCTTAGTATGCTTTATACTGCTTACAACCGCTCCTTTCAGCCTGTTTGCATCAGATATAGACTCTTTACGTGCAGAAATAGCGAAAGCTAATAATAATCCTGCTCAGCAGGCAGAGATATATTGCCGGCTGGCATACGCAAGCCTCGGGGCCAATGGCGATAGTGCTATTCATTTTGGCAGGCTTGCGCAAAAGCTGGCAAAACAAGCTAATGACGATAAGGTATTGTCAAAAGCATATATATGCCTTACCTATGCTTATGATAATAGAGGCAATACAGATGCTGCCATAAAAACAGCAGATAGTGCTCTGCTGTATGCTACAAAAGCAAACTTCTATGTTACTCAATTTCATGCAGAGTTATCTCTCGGCTCGCTGAACAGAAGAAAAGCAAACTATCAAAAGGCAATACAGCATGCGCAAAATGCAGTCGTTATTGCTGAAAAGAATAAAGATGAGATGTTGATGAGCAATGGCTATAACAATCTGGGCATTGTTTATACCACATTGAATGATATAGACCGTGCGGAAAAGTACCATTTACAGGCACTGGCTATTCGCAAAAAGCTTAATAACACAGATCTTATTTCACAATCTCTCAATAATCTGGGCATTATTAACCGGGAAAGAGGCGATTTCGACAAGGCCCTCTCCTATTACAAACAAGCCCTGAGTCTCGCAATCTCTTTAAGAGATACACAAAGCATGGCGTTTTTATATAATGATATCGGAGCAGCATATTCAAAAAAAGGAGATGTCGCAAATGGCGAACGCTACCTGAAAGAAGCTATACAAATCCGTGAAAACATTAAAGAATATAATGAATTAGCCTATACGTATAACTACCTGGGTGAAAACTATGAGCGCAAAGGCGACCTAAATAATGCTGAACAATATATAAAGAAAGCATTAGATATGGCAAAGCAAATTGCCAATAATAAACAAACCTATGAGGCTATGGAAAGCCTCTCAGACTTCTATGCCCGAAATAAGATATACGACTCAGCTTATAAATACGCTATCAGTTACAGGCATTTTAGAGATTCTTTGGTAAAGGAAGATCATAATAGGAAAGTAGATGAGCTAACAGCTCAATATGAAACCGCTAAGAAAGAACAAACTATAATTAAGCAGCAGTTAGAGATTGATAATCAGCGATATGTGATTGCTGGCTTTGTGGTATTTGGTATACTGATACTACTGCTTGGCTTCAGCTTTTACAGAAGAAATAAGCTGCAGGAAGCAGCAAAATTACAAGCCACTATCTTACATCAACAACAGCTTGCGGCCAAAGGCATGGTTGAAGCTGAAGAAAAAGAACGCAACAGAATTGCAGCAGAACTGCATGATGGCATAGGACAACTGATGAGTGCCGCTAAAATGAACCTGTCTACTGCCAGGTCTGAAGTCCATTTTACAAATACCGAAAGCAAATTAAGCTATGATAAAGCTTTGGCATTGGTTGATGAAAGCTGTAAAGAAATTAGGAATATATCTCATAACATTATGCCAAATGCACTCCTGAAAAGTGGTTTAAATAATGCTATTAGAGATTTTATTGATAAGATTGATAGCCGTGTATTGAAAGTAAATCTGCATGCCGAGGGTATAAATGAGCGTTTGGATACAGATGTTGAAACGGTATTATATAGAGTTATTCAGGAATGTGTTAACAATGTTATTCGACACGCTAAAGCTTCAAGATTAGATATTTCTATAATAAAAGATAGTGATGGTATGAGCATTACCATAGAAGATAATGGTGTTGGCTTTGACACAAAAAAAATGGCAGGCTTTAGTGGAATCGGGCTTAAAAATATCCAAAACCGGATTCGATATTTAAAGGGTACGGTAGAATGGGACTCTGCTGCTAACAGAGGCACAATAGTAACTATTCATGTTGTTTAATTGGCTGATTATAAACAATTTATTTATAGTTAACTAAATATAGATTGTATGTTGTGACATGCTGTCATATTTTGCCCTCAAAATAAGCTCATTTGCCCGTTCTTAACGCGCCTGAAGTCATTAGTATTCAATCTGTTAGAAGTTTCATTTAAACCATATTTCCTGCAATAAAGCTTGAATTGGTCACTTATCAACTCAGCTATGCGCCCATCGCCTACCATACGGTTGCCAAAGCGGCTATCGTTTACCTTTCCTTCATGGCAATCACTTATCAGATTCCATACTTTTTCGGCTCTGTCAGGGAATGCCTTATATAGCCAATCTTTAAATATTGGTCCGATGGCTCCGTTCAGCCTTACTACAGTATACCCTGCCCATTTTGCCCCGGCCTCTGCTGCTGCCTTTAGTACGGCAGGCATGTGGGTATCGTTCAGCCCGGGTATGATGGGTGCATTCATAATGCCTGCCGGTATCTTGTGCTTTGCCAATGTCTCTACAATCTTCAGCCTGCTGCGGTAAGATGCGGTGCGGGGCTCCAGTACCCTGCGCAAGTCTTCGTCCAGCGATGTAATGGATGTAAATACATGTACCAGGTTCAGCTTCTGCATTTCCTGCAATATGTCCAAATCCCTCAATACAAGTGCATTTTTAGTGATAATACCTACGGGGTTGCGGTATTCCAGGCATATTTCCAGTAGTTTGCGGGTAATACGCATCTTCCGCTCTATGGGTTGGTAGCAGTCTGTATTGCCCGATAGGGCTATCATGGCAGGCTCCCAGTTTTTGTTTTCAAACAGCTTTTTGAGCAAGGCAGGTGCATTTTTCTTTACTACTATACGGCTCTCAAAATCTACCCCTGCGCTGTAGCCCCAATACTCGTGGCTATTGCGGGCATAGCAATAAATACATCCATGCTCGCATCCCTGATACGGATTGGCACTGAACGCCATACCCACATCGGGGCTGGTTACTTTGTTTACGAGCGTCTTGCTGTCGTCATATATATATTCCGTTTTTCGCTCTTCGTGCTCCCATTCGTCTATTGCTTCGGGATGCTCCAGTACATACTCCCCTTTCAGGTATTTGTTTTTGGGGTTGTATTGCGCTCCCCTGCCTTTGGCAAACTGGTCTGTAGCGTGTTGTGTTATCATTATCTTATCCTTATATATGTTGTTAGGCTTGTTTTGTCATCAGGCGGCGAAATCGGTTTGTACATCGCTGATAATGTCTATACCCTCCCATTTGTCATCATTGGGCGGATAGTAATATTTATCATCTTCGTTTTGCATGGGTGCGGCAGGTTTAGGTTGTTGCTTAGGGTTACTGTTTTGCTTTGCCAGTTCTTTGGCCTGCTTGGGCGATATTTTGTTTTTAGCCGCCTCGGGGCTGTCGTCTTCCAGCAGGTATTGGTTGGTACTACGGTCTGTTACCCCATCGGCTATGTACAGGTCTTTTACCGAACCAAAGCCTATGGCATCTCTCATCTCGTGTGGTTGTACGGTTTCGGATGCTTTACGTACTATGTTTTTATTATACATATCTTTTATTTCATACAATACTGCTCTCGCCTTGTCTTGGTTTATCTTATTATCGAAAAGTCCGTACTGTATACGCTCCCCTTTTACAAAATTGCCTATAGACACTCCCATGCCTTGCACATTGTTATTGAATAACTTATACTTACTTTCCTTTTCAAACACTTTAATACGTTGGGTGATGTATTGCCGCATTTCCAACGCATCCTGCGTGGGTTGGTTCAGGTGTATTTTCACATCCCATGCGGGGGCGTTATGATAGCGTACATAGAAGTTTATCTCTTTACAAAAGGCTTTTTGTTTCACCATCCGCTGCTCCAACCGGGTACATAAGGATATAAAAAGCGACTCCAAAGCCTGCGGGTCCTCCCGTTGTTGGCGAGATACGGTACGGGTAGCACTCATACCCCGATAGTCGTTTTGGTAGATGTCGGTTTCTATAAAGTTCAGCCTGCGGTGCCAGTAGTTGCCCACCACTCCGCCAAACGCCCTGCGAAGCAGTGCCTCCGAACTATGGCGCATTTGCAGGGGTGTTTTAATGCCTATCATCTGCAGGCGGCGTTCGTTAGCGCGGGCTATGCCTGGCAGGTCGGTCAGTTGCAGTTTTTCCAGATGGCTGTCTATGTTTTCGGGGGTGATGCGTACAAGGCCATCGGGTTTTTGCAGCTCGGTAGCCAGCTTGGCAAGAAAGGCATTAGGGGCTATGCCTATACTGCACTTAACAAACTGCCCACAGGTAGCGGCTATATCTGCCTTTATCCTGCGGGCTAGTTCCATGGGGTCGGGGTATACCATATGGTAGGATGTGAGGTTGATAACGGCCTCGTCTATGCTGCGGGCTATTACGTCTGTACAATAGCGGTTGAGCACTTCCATAATTTTCATATGATATTGCCTGTATATATAGGGGCGGGCCAATACGGGTATCATCTGCGGGCACAGGGCGCGGCAATCGGGCAGGCGCATACCTGTCTTTACCTGAAAACGTTTAGCCTCTACAGACGGGGCTATAACGCAGGCATACTCGCTGGGGTGTGTGATAACGCCAATGGGCTTGCCACGCAGTGCTTCATTTTCCTGCTGCTCGCAACTGGCAAAGAAGCTGTTCATATCCACATACATAGCCAGCGAACGTGGGTTGTAAGCCATCGAATTCTGTGAAATACGCATTGTGTGCCGATTTGCTTGTTTGTACAGCTAAACTATACAATATTAAACAAATGTACAAATATTTTTTAGACAGTCTTTTAAGGGCCAGACTACCCTACACGGGCTGATGATTTTGTTCACGTTGTCCAAGTGTCCATTAATACTATTTGGTGGACAGATGGACAGTGAGTGTGTTTGTCCACGTTGTCCAAGTGTCCATTAATACTATTTGGTGGACAAAATGGACAGTTGGACAGTTTGCTCCACTGCTCTAATATATAGTAACTGGAAATGTGGAGCAGATGGAGCAGCGAATATGCTTACGTCATTGCGAGGTACTAAGCAACTATTCTCATGTAGCAAAGCGGAATAATCTCACAGGGTGAGTGTCCAAGTGTTCAGTAACACTATTTGGTGGACAGATGGACAGTTTGCTCCACTGCTCCAATCATACATTATCGGAAACGTGGAGCAGATACTATTTGAAGAATATACAAGTACTGTAAACAGTTTCAAATATGTAAAACCAATGTCTTTTTTCAAAGTGTTGTATTTTTTCTATATCAGTATGTAAGTATGTTTTTCTTTTGATGAGATGCTTAATTATTACGCTATCGTCTTTACCTATTATTGTAGGTATAGTATTAAATATTGCAAAGAAATAGCTGATTATTATTATTGCTATGAATAGAAAATGTATAATAAATAAACCTTTGATATTATATAGCTTGTTAGGGAGTGTTACAGATAAAAACAAGAATGATAACACTATAAACAATAGTATTCTAAGTAATAGTTTGAAACGGTATTGTTGGGTTTTTACCATATTCTAAGATAAATACTATTGATGTAATAGTGCTGCATTACAAGGTGTAAGATTATCTGTTGCTCCATCTGCTCCACATTTTCAGTTGCTATATACCGGAGCATTGGAGCAAAACATACACTTGCTCCACGTTCCCGATAATGTACAATTGGAGCAGTGGAGCAAACTGTCCATCTGTCCACCAAATAGTATTAGTGAACGCTTGGACACTTGGACAACGTGGACAAAAACACATACTTGTCCATCTGTCCACCATGTAGTATTAATGGACAAGTGGACACTTGGACAAGCGTGGACAAAAAATTATTGTGTGAGATAGTTTGTGAATCACCCTACATATACTTCCCCGTATAGCTTTCTTTTACTTTCTTCAAGCCTTCGGGTGGGCCTGCATAGAGTAGTTGGCCACCGCCTGCACCACCTTCAGGGCCCATATCTATTACCCAGTCAGCACATTTTATTACATCGGTGTTATGTTCTATCACCAGTATGCTATGCCCCTGCTCTATCAATGCATCAAACGAGCCAAGCAGTTTTTTGATGTCGTGAAAATGCAAACCCGTTGTAGGCTCGTCGAATATGAACAAGACTTTTTCTTTCGCTGCACCCTTACTAAGAAACGATGCCAGTTTTACACGCTGTGCCTCACCACCACTCAGGGTATCGCTACTCTGCCCCAGTTTTACATATCCTAAACCCACATCGCTCAACGGTTGCAGGGCAGATGCTATTTTCTTTTCGTCTTTAAAAAATTCGATGGCTTCGTCCACACTCATTTCCAGTACATCAAACACACTCTTGGTACGGTAAGTTACTTCCAGCACTTCGTCTTTAAAGCGTTTGCCCTTACAGCTCTCGCACAGCAGGTGTACATCTGCCAGAAACTGCATCTCCACTATCACCTCACCCTCGCCCTTGCAGGTATCACAACGCCCGCCATCTGTATTGAAAGAAAAATGTTTCTCCGCAAAGCCACGCATTTTAGATAGCTGTTGTTTGGCAAACAGCTTGCGCACCTCGTCCCATGCTTTGATGTAGGTAACGGGGTTGCTACGCGATGATTTACCAATCGGGTTCTGGTCTATCATTTCTACATGCGCTATCTTATTAATATCGCCACCTAAGAATTTATGTATGCCCGGGCGCTCTACTCCCTCGCCAAAATGTTTCATCAGCGCAGGGTACAGGGTAGATTTTACCAGCGTTGTTTTACCGCTACCACTCACCCCTGTTACCACACACATCACATTCAGCGGAAAATCTACATTTACATCTTTCAGGTTGTGTTGTCGGCAACCCTCTAAGCGTATGCTGCCTTTGGGCTGACGTTTTATAGCGGGTGCTTCTATCTGCATAGCACCGCTCAGGTATTGCCCTGTAAGGCTCATTTTATTTTTTATCAGCTCTTTATACGGCCCTGCAGCTACCACTTCCCCACCCAAATGGCTGGCAAGCGGCCCCATATCTATTATATAGTCTGCCTCTCGCATCATCATCTCATCATGCTCTACTACTACTACGGTATTGCCGAGGTCTCGCAGGTTTTTCAGTACATTTATCAATCGCTCTGTATCGCGGCTGTGCAAGCCAATACTTGGCTCATCGAGTATATATAAAGAGTCTGTAAGGTTGCTCCCCAGAAACTTAGTAAGCTGTATGCGCTGGCTTTCACCACCGCTCAGTGTATTGGCAAGGCGGTTCAGCGTCAGGTAGCCAAGCCCTACATCCAGCAATGTTTTCAGGCGTTGGTGTATTTCTATCAGTATGCGTTTAGCTATTTGTGCATCGTGTTCGTTCAGCTTCAGTTTATCAAACCACTGTGCAAGGTCTGCAGATGGCATCAGCATCAGGTTGCCTATATGATGTTCGGCTATCTTAACATAAAACGCCTCTTTGCGCAGGCGCATACCTCTGCAACTCGGGCAAGTAGTACGCCCGCGATAGCGAGCCTGCAATACACGATACTGTACTTTATAGAGATTCTGCTCTATCATCGTAAAAAAATCGCGAATGCCGTTTACTTTGCTATTACCCTGCCACAATAGTTCCAGTTCGCTCTCATTCAGTTCCATCACTGGTTTGTGTATTGGGAAGTCATACTTCACTGCGGTGCGCATAAAAGATTGCAACCACTCGCCCATCTTCTCCCCTTTCCATGGTGCTACTGCACCTTCATATACACTCAATCGCTTATCGGGTATTACCAGATCTTCGTCTAAGCCAAGCACCTGCCCGAAGCCTTCGCATTGCGGGCACGCGCCATAGGGATTGTTGAACGAAAACAGGTTGGGTGTCGGTTCTTCAAACACCATGCCGTCTGCCTCAAAGCGATTGTTGAAATGCATCATCTTCTTACCGTCTATTTCCAGCGTACATTCCCCCTCACTTTCATAAAAAGCAGTCTGAATACTATCTGCAAGGCGGTGTAAATCATCCTCGTCAAATTCTTTGGTAACAATACGGTCTATCAGCAGATAAATATCTTTCTTGGGCAATGCCGCATCTCCGCTAAGTACTTCTTCTATACGTATGGGTTTATCTTCTCCTTTGGCATGTACGCGGCTGAAACCTTTTTGCAACAGTATGTTCAGTTCCTCATTCACGCTACGCCCGTAGCGGGTTACGAGCGGTACTATGATTTGCACTTTAGCACCATGTGCCAGCTTCTGTATATAGTCCACCACATCGCTCACACTATCTTTCTTCACCTCGTTGTCGCTTATCGGAGAATAGGTTTTACCAACACGTGCAAAAAGCAAACGCAGATAATCGTATATCTCCGTCATACTACCTACGGTACTGCGTGGTGTGCGGGTGGTAACTTTTTGTTCTATGGCTATGGCGGGGCAAATACCGCGTATGTAATCTACATCGGGTTTGTCCATCCGCATCAGGAACTGACGGGCGTAGGCACTGAGGCTTTCGGCATAGCGGCGTTGTCCCTCGGCAAACAGGGTATCCATCGTCAGGCTGCTTTTACCACTGCCGCTCACACCTGTTACCACTACTAATTTGTTACGGGGTATGGCTACATCTACATTCTTCAGGTTGTGCATACGCGCCCCTTTGATGAAGATGCTGTCATCATCGCGGTGCAGGTTTTCTGTTGTATATAATTCGTTGCTGATTACCGTTGCTTTCTTTGCCATAAGACTGTGAACAAAACTAACGATAACAGTTGGTTTGTAGATTGGTTGATGGATAGGTGTTTTTTTCTATGAATTATTGTTCTTTATATTTAAGCGCTATTATTTCCTTAATATCTTATCCATAGCCTTGCCTTTTGCCAGCTCATCTATCAATTTATCAAGATAACGGACTTTTTGTATAACGGGGTCTTCAATATCCTCTACCCTGTAGCCGCAGATGACGCCTGTTATTTTAGATACATCAGGATTAAGCTGTGGTGCTTGTGCAAAGAAAGTCTCGAAATCTACCTTCTTATCTATTTGCTGTTGCAATGTTTTTTCGTTGTATCCTGTCAGCCAATATATTATAGTATCTACCTCTTCTTTAGTTCGCCCCTTCTTTTCTGCTTTTTGTATGTACATGGGGTACACCCCGGCAAAAGACATTCTGTAAACCCGTTGTATATTATCCATCTTAATAATGCTAATGAAACAAAAATATGGCTAACAGAAAAATATACAATAAACAAGAAAAGCGTCCTTACGGGGACGCTTTCTCTTTATATCATTATCTGTTATTGATTACAGTTGAGTAGCAGTGTAAACTACATCTACAGTATACGTACCTGCAGGGTAAGCGAAACCGGGAGTAGCCTGATAAAGAACACCAAATGTTTGGTTGCCACCGTTAGCAGCGTTTGTTATCAGGTTAG
>CALESY010000074.1 GCA_937919945.1 uncultured Chitinophagaceae bacterium
AATAAAAAAGCCACTCAAAATTGAGTGGCTTTTTTCCAGTGATCCCGTTGGGACTACATTTATTCGGGGGGATTGCTTTGCTGTATTGGATTATATAAAATCAGGGACGGAAAAGGGGACGGATTTATTTCAATAGCTGCCGAAACTCTAAACTATCACCGGCGGCATCTTCATCTGTGTTACACCCAATGCAGTTAGGCAGATAAGCAGCTGATGAATAAATACTATCATAATTCATCACTCCATTTGCATAAAATATCATCAATTCACCTTGTATGTTGCTGTCATTTTTGATAGATCGTAAAAGTTCAATTAGTGTATCTTTTGAATATCGGCCCGGTGTTACTATATGATACCTCATTGAATTACCAAACTGTTGTGAATTAGCGACCTTATACGGCGCTTTTCTCATATCGGATAACTCACTATCCAGTAAGCAGGCGCGAAGTCCGAAAATTAAAACCATTGCAACAACAAAAAATGCAATAATGTTCTTTGTTTTTTTACTCGTACTCATACTATTGTGTTTTTTTACGCATCCAACCTTCTACCAACCATACTGCACGGATTCTACTTTTAGGTACTTCAAAATCATCATAACCTGTGTTATGGCTTTTCATTAAGAAATTGTTTGCTGCATCTGCAGCTTTACGTATGTACTTTATGAAGCGCCTGTTATCTGCCACTTGCACCGCGTATATTTGGCCGTATTCAATAAACGTTTGCCAATCATTCAGCATCCTACAAAACACCAGGGTACCGGCTTCAATTAATGGTGCCATACTATCTGAGTAAACACGAAATGCAATACAACCTGAGAAGTCGGGCACATCCATGTGATAAGCTGGGGCCGTATGCCCACCATCTTGAAACATCTCACCATTGCCGGCCATAATGTCAATATCATATACCGGTATCAGGTTTTTATTTTCATCTTCATTTATTGCACCTATTCCTTTCCCTTCCGGTACACTTAATTGTACAATATCATACTGCAATCCAGGTATAGGAATTTCAAAGTAGCCACATATTGCAGCAATATCAGCCAGCTTTGCAATTTTATTACCTGGTCGTTCCCAATTAGCGATAGTATTACGCGAAATTTTTAATGCATCTGCTAACATATCCTGCGTGTCACCTTTTTCTTCACGCATGGCTTTTAAGTGTTCCGCTGTAATAACAAATTCATTCTCGTTTGATTGCATGGTATAAGAGAAAACCTGTTATATTATAACATTTTATATCAATTTCTTTCCTTTACTATAAAGGGTTTCACTGTATTTTGTGTAAATTTCAACATAAACACTTGTTTTTGTTTGGAATTACACATTACTTTGTGTAAAAATCAACATTTGTTGTTTCATTTGCTGATTTTGATAAATGTACTATAAATGAGCGTAAAACACAAGGGGCGCGGGTTTGGTAGGCTTAAAAGGCTTGAAAAGGGCTATAAAACAAGGCTTAACGCATATATCAATAAAATGGGGCGTGGAAGTATTGAATATATAGCTAAAAAGACTGGCTTGTACCGTACAACTGTTACTAAGGTTGCAGAAACAGGTAAGGGCCTAAAAAGTGTGAAGGAAGCAATAGAGGTGTTTTTAGATAATGAAGCACCCATTAAGAAAACCATAAAAACGGTTGAAGATGTTGCAGCTTAGAATTGATGAAATAACCCCATCCAATCCGCTGATCATTGAAACACCGGATCAGTTGAAAAATATTGCCAGGCAATTTATTAACGGTTTGCTGGGCGGTGTAGGTAGTAATATCCTGATAGCTGAAGAAAAACAATTGCCGGATATGCTAACA
>CALESY010000075.1 GCA_937919945.1 uncultured Chitinophagaceae bacterium
TTGGATGTTGGTGCATAGCGATCACCCGGTTTGCATAAGAGCACGTGAAAATATTTGCTTCAGGTTTAACGAACTAGCCACGTTTGATAAGACAAAGTTTCCTGAAGAAATAATTGTAATAGACACACAAAAACTAGAAGCGTTTGCCAGGGTATTCAACACTTCGCAAACGATGGTAATAAAGCGGCCGTTGGACCAGTACGCCAGCCATTTTTCAAACTGGTTAAAATATCAAGACAGAACACAAACACCTGATAAAATAGTTGAAAATGACAAACGAATTGCAAAGAATAGCCCCGGATCCGGTAGCGGTAGGAAAACTATTGGAACTAATGTCATTGAGCGCAACCGGGATTTCAGAGCCGGATAAGACTATTGATGAATTGGTTGATAAGGTGATACTAACCGATGAAGAAACCAATGAAGCGATAAAGGATGCCAAGGTAAAAAAGTATTGGCGTTTGAAAGATGAAGCGGTAAAGCAAAGAAGGCAGGATTTTGTAGCTGAGATAAAACGCGCATGGACACCACAAGAGCAAATGAATTACTTGTTTGTTCGTGCAGCTGAGTTGAAAATAAACCTGGTTATTGACGAACAAAACCAATTTGTAATAGAGGCCCTTTGCCACTATTTCACAAACAGTCCTGATTTCGTAACGATGGGTGAAAGTGTTAATGAAAAATGGAGTTTGGATAAAGGCATTTTGTTGTATGGTGATGTAGGTACCGGTAAGACTTCATTAATGCGTTTGTTTGGCAGGAATAAAAGGCAATGCTATGATATAGCAGCGTGTCCGGAATTGACAAAGCTATACCGCGTGAATGGTGAAGAAGCTATTGAGGTTATGAGTAAAATCCGAATGGAGCCACAAGATGCACGGTATTTCTTTCACCGGACTGTTGGATACTGTTACGATGATCTAGGCAAAGAAGAAGAAGGAAACCATTTTGGTAATAAAGCGAATGTAATGGGTGAGATACTTACAAACCGTTATAACCTATACCCTGCAGTAAGTTTTAATCATACGCACGTAACAACCAATTGCACGTTACCGGAATTACTAGACAGATACGGTAGTCGCGTGGAAAGTAGGATATCACAGATGTTCAATTTCATGCAACTACCAGGAAACGACAGAAGAAAATAAGTAGATGGCAAGCATAGCAATACAGACAGCACAGAGTGATAAAACAATAGTCATTACCCCACTATATGAAGGTGATAAGTTTCCGTTGTTTGATGAAGTTGAAATAACTGAAGATGGTTTTGTACGTGGATGGTGTGGTATGAACCAACCAAGCGGGATGCATCTGCAGGAATTGGGCCGGTATTACAGTGAGCAAAGAGGTTGTGTATATGTGAAGCTGGAAAGGTTTGATGAACTACAAGTTGTATTGAAAATAATTAATTAAAAGACTAAAAAAATATATGTATGAGTTGGATTTGTTCGCCGGCGCTGGTGGCGGGATACTTGGGGGAAAAATACTCGGATGGAAAGTTGTATGTGCCGTTGAAATTGAAAAGTACGCTGCCGGTGTATTACTGCAACGACAAAATGACGGTACACTTCACCCTTTCCCGGTATGGACAGACATTAGGACGTTCACTAAAAGAAACAACAACTGTAGAAGGTTTATCAGACAGTTACAGCGTATCAATGATAAGTTGGTTATTTCCGGAGGTTTCCCATGCCAGGATATTTCAGTGGCTGGCAAAGGCGCAGGCATTGAAGGTGAACGCAGCGGCTTATGGGGAGAAATGTGGCGGTTGGTTCGCGAAATACGACCAATCAACGTGTACGTGGAGAACAGCCCAATGCTCACTTCTAGAGGAATTAAACGAGTACTCGCAGACCTTTCCGAATTGGGGTATAATGCAGCATGGGGTGTGTTTGGAGCTGACGAAGTTGGGGCTAACCACATCAGAAAACGCATCTGGATTAATGCAACAAAAAACGGTACCTACCCCGATAAAGAGCGATTACAAAAGAAACGGGCCTAACAGTAAACAACAAAACCTTGATAGCACAGTTACAAAATGGCCAACTCCATGCTTACCGGGTAATGGTGGAACTAACGGCAAAAAAAAGCTGAAACAAATGTTGTTCCCTACCCCAACGGTTGTAATGAGTGGTGATACTACAACGATCGATCAATTTAAGGAAAGGCAGGAAAGGCTAAAGGAGCGTAATAAAGGGCGTACAGGAAATGGTTGCGGTCCTGATTTAGCAATGGCAATTA
>CALESY010000076.1 GCA_937919945.1 uncultured Chitinophagaceae bacterium
TTCTTTTTAGTTTTTACAACTGGTTGTTGTTTAACCGTATCCTTTTTCTTCAATGCAGGGAAGGAAAAAAATGTATCGGCACGAATAAAAAGACTATCATTATCGCTCACCTGTTTCAGTACAGGTTTTATAGTAGCTAGTGTAGTTTTTTTCTTTTCACTAAAATCTGTTCTGCCGCAATACAATGTAGTATGCTGTGTCGTATCTATGGCTATTACATTACCTCTGGCGTTGCCAATACCAGTTTTTCGATTATGGTCTATACTATCAGCTTCTACGTACTGCTCTTTTGTAAGTATGGAAGACCTACAAGTGAAATGTGCTATTTCATTCTTCGTATCGTACCTGCCACAAGTAGTACGCAATACAGAGCTATCGCTTGTAACAACAGAGGGTGCATAGAACACTACAACTTTAGTTTCGGTATTATACCCCATATCGTCTGATATAATTTCGTACTGAGGGTCTATGACAATCACTTCCCCGGTAAAACGTGCATCTTTTGTTTTAGTATTGTATGAACCGGAATTACTTGATAGTGTGGTAGTACTATCTTGCAATGTACCGCCCAGTGTATATACACCAATCTTGGTCGATGTATTATAAGTAAGGTCTTCCGACCATAGATTACTTTTCCCGTCTGTCAACATCACATTACCCTTCATGTACGCTGTTTTCTGATTGCCTACATACCGCATGTAGTCGCTCTGAGCCTCGCTACCGGGCTGTACAACACGCACGTTACCAAAGGCCTCCACCATATTTTTAGCTAAACTGAAGTAAGCACTATCGCAAAACATCAATGTTTCACCCTGCTTTATTCTTACAGTATCTACAAGTTTATCTATTTCACCGGTATCAGTAACCAAATGCACCAACGAGCCCGCACCTATTATCTCTACCTTGGTTGTGGAGTCTGCTTTTTTTTGTGCATTTAATTGCCATGTACTGGCACATAACAAGCAGGCCAAAAAAAGTATTTTTGACAGCATTGTATCGAATGTAGTGCCTGTACTGTATTGCGTCAACGCTTAATTATTCTTGTTTTTTCGCCCAAAGATGGTAACGTTGATGTAGCGGGATGGGTGGGCTTTCATATCCGCCATAAGTGCATTAAGCGTCTTTAGCGACTCTGCCAGGTTATCGTGTAATGCCTTATCATTTACCAGCATACCCAAAGAACCTTCATTGTTATTTATCTTAGCCATTATACCATTCAACTGCGCTATGGTGGCCTGCAGGTCTTTTACCGTTTGTTCTATTGGAGCGTGTGCTAACTGATTGCTGATGTCATCAGCATTTTTCATGATGTTGGTTATTTGCTGATTGCTGTTGGCAAGGTTAGTGGTAATGCTGTTTGCATTGCGTATTACAGAGGCCAATTGGTTGCTTTCATTACTCAGTTTTTGCGAAAGGACAGAAAAATTTTTCAAAGTAACATCCAGCAATGCTACACTGTTTGACAAGTGCTGGCGTGTTTCCTGATTCAGCATACTATTTACACCCAACAATACAGTATCTAATGATGCAACAACATGGCGTATATCTTTTATGAGCGGCGCTATCTCGCCTGAAAGGTTGTCGATAATACCACCTTCTATTTTTGCAGGCAATATTGCTCCTTCTTCAATTTGTTTACCACCATCTGCTATTTCCAGCTTCAACACTTTAGTGCCTAATAAATCAGCAGAAGCCAATTTTACTGCAGAGCCTTGTGTTACTGTTATTTTCTTATTGACGGCCAGCAATACTTTCACCTTACCATCTTCTTTATTAAGAGATATTTGTACCACCCTACCCACCGATAGACCTTTTACCTGTACAGCGGAAGATGTCTGTAAACCTTGTACATCATCGAAGTAAGCATAGTATTCATTTTCTCCTGAGAAGAGGTTGGCACCTTTCAAAAAATAAAAGCCCGCGAAAAATATCAACAAAGCGGCAGCTACTAACAGTCCTATTCTGGCTTCTTTACTAAACTTCATACAGGTGCTTATAAATTGCGGTATACACGGGCAAAAGTAATAAAAAGGGCTGCAATACAGCTATTTATGCTGTTAAAAAACAAGCTCCCCTCTTGGGGGAGCTTGTGTATAAGTTAAAAATCTGTACCTATCGAGAAGTGGATAAGTGGTGTGCGAGTACGATTTTCAATATTCCACGCAGCATCCAATCTTAAAAAATAGCCGAAAATCATAGACCGTAGCCCTGCTCCGTATCCTAAGCCTACACCACCCGATTCATCTATTATTTCTATGGATACTTGTTGGCTTCCTGTAGGATCATTGGGATTGGGTAAGTACCTGTTATTTTGTAGTTTTTCTACTGTTGGTAAAAAACCTTGCCAAGCCGAACCTATATCTGCAAATGCTACCAATTGTAAGTTTTTCAATACTTGAGATTGGATAGGACGTTTCATAAAAGTAGTTAATAATGGCAATCTGAACTCTGTATTAAACAATGCATACGTATTGCCATTTCGCGAATTTTGCTCATAGCCTCGCAGGTTATTGGCCAATGCTTCAAAGCCATAATTTTGTGCCGGGCGCACAGGTGTGTATTGACTATACTCAGGATTCAACCAATTATCTACCCCGCCTATATGATAGAGTATCTTCATGCCACCGCCGGATGTTGCTGCTGCAAACCTGTTAGCCCAAATAAAGTTTTTGTACAGTTTGGTATAATGCCTGATGTCTGTTCCTATATTATAGAAGCCAGCACTATTATTATTCATCTTATACATATACTCAGCAAATACTTTATACCTCGTGCCATTCATAATATTCAATGTAGGCCTTATGGTATTATCGTGTACATATTCTACCCTGCTCATTGCCCAGTACTGGTTCTTTTCTGCAATATCATAGGTAAGGCTCAAGAACTCTTGCGCTTTAAACCTGAATGCATCTGCACGGAACGCAAGATGCATTCTAATACTTCTGATCCTGTCTAAAGGATAACTGGCAGAACCTTGCAGCATATTGGTAACGGTTTTACCTACTTGTTCCTGGACGAATACTGCGCGACTAACTGTATCTACATATGCTACATTAAAACTATTATTAGTAGATGAACGCAGATAGAGTAAACTCCAATCCACTAAACGTTTTGCATTTTCGTATTGTAGAAAATAGGTAGTGCCTGAAAAATTTAACGGCAATCTGAAGCCACCGGTTATACGATGATCTTCCATAAGGTCGTTCAAGCTAACCGTTATCATACCCCCTAACGGCGGATTGATGAATCTGCCACCTGTTTGCGATACAGACTGATACCTGTTAAACAATACATTATTATCTACTCGTATGGTAAAGAAATCAGGCTTAAAAGCTAACCTGTATGGTTGTGCTTTCATTTTCAGGTATTCACTATCTGCAGCTTGCACATTATTTATTTCAGTTTCAGCATCATCAATTACTGCAGTCAATTTTTTACTTTTTATTTTGCTGTCGTTGTCATCCTCTTTAAAATCGCTCTGAAAGGTATTGCCACCTTTCAGTAAGCTGATGTCTGCATCATTTTGTTTGGTTGCACTACCTGTGCTAATGCCTGCTTTATTTTGCTCAGTTTGTTTAAGTATGGTTGGTTGCAATTGTTTCGCTTCAACATTTTTTCCCGGCACTAATTGTGGTTTATAGTATACCCTATACTTATCACCTACCTGCAACACATCTGATACAAGATTGCCGGATGGTATGTACTGATGGTTAACGATGTTTCTGGCATGGTTAGTTACGGGTATAGCAATAGCTGAATCCATGTTGTTTTCAGTTCGCTTCAATGTTACGATATATTGATTTCGTATACCATTGCTATCATACAAAAATGCATAATTGTCGCTACCGTACTGAATAGGTTGCATAGCGTTACCTGTTTTAAAATGCGACAACTGCAATAGTTCTTTACGTTTTGTCTTGGTGTTATAAAAAAACACATTCATTGGCCCATTAGGGAGTTCATTTACCTGCAAAGGCACATCAATGTTAGGTTTTGTGCGGTTTGATAAAAATAATATCCCCCTTCGTGAACCACCACTTACAAATGCAGGTTGTACATCGTCCCAAGCATCATTAGTAATATTTTTCAACTTAGCTCCACGAATAATAAATTCAAACAAATCTGTCTGGCTTTTTTTGATTGCAGAGAAGACTATCCTATCATCATCTTCATTAAAAGTCATACCCAAGGCTCTGTCAAATCTGTTAGCTGGTATATTATAGTTTTCAATCTTAGCCTTGTAAGAGTTGTAAATCCTCAGGTTTATAAATTTGCCCCTTTTATAAAGTATTGCCAATTTGTAACCGTTGTTAGACCAAGCCATTAATGGGTAGTCCGGGTCTGCAGGTTCATTATAATCCAGTCTGCCGCCTTCTAGTATTACACTCTCTATCTGTTCGCCAGATGTTTTTTTCATATGCACTTTATATTCTCCATTCTTCCACGTAACATAAGCGACATCCGTGCCTTTAGGAGCTACCAGCACATCTCTCAATATTGTCCCGTCTTTAGGCAGTTTTATATCTGTCAATACATTATTTTCAGATGGCTTCTCCTGCACCTGTTCATCTTGGGTATAAATATTTTTATAGTAGGCAATAGTAGAATCATATGCTTGCCTGATATTCATCCCAAGCGTAGACTTTACACCTAAGTTTAGATTACTTTTAAGTTGCATGGTGTACAATACATTTTTCGTGGTAGTTTCCCCGTATTTATCTGTTATGTACTTCCAGAATGCTTTCCCGGCTAACTCCGGTTGTTTTTCTGCCAGTTCGTAAAAGCCAGCTCCACTGTTAGCTTCCAGTAAGTTTTTCCAATCGCTGTTACTTTTAGCATCCCAACCATCTACCAAATATGAAATGAACCCGTATACGGTCCAGTTAGGCAAGTTCATCATTACAGCATTGCGCACCATCTCTCTGAAGTTGTCACCAAACAACATACGCTCCATAATAACGCGCGACATACCTGCACGTGTCTGCCTCCTTAAATCTGTATGTACTCCTGTGTAATAAACCACAAGTTTATCACCTACCAAGTCTACAGTACCTGCCGGTATATCCTGTAGTTGTGAATCGTATTTACGGCCAATATTCGTTTGCCGGTATTCATCGTAACTATTATAAACAATTATTTTAAAACGGTGTGGAAATTTACCACCCATCTTACGTTCCACCACACGAATATCATTTTCTACCTGCTCTGCAACATACCGTGCCAATTGTCTGCCTGCAGCATCATAGTGGTATATCCGAAAGTGTTTGGTATCAAAAAACTTCCAGTCGAACTTTCGGTGTTGCAACCTGTTTTGGCCAAATACCTCTACGTTGGTTTGTGCACTAGCACTTACCGTACACGTAATCAATACAAGTAATGCTATTGCTGCTTTCCTAAGCATTTTTTTCATACAATATATCCATGTGCAACATTATCTGGTTTAAGATGTCAGATACTGAAGCGTATGATTTAAGTTTGTGTTCTAAATTAATGAAAAATACGCAAGTAATGCTACAAGTTGAGTGTTTTACGTTTAATGCCTTTCAGGAAAACACATACCTGATTATCAACGAGAAAAAAGAATGCTGGATTGTTGACCCTGGCATGTACGAAAATGAAGAAGTAACCACATTTACAAGCTATATTACCAAACATGGTTTACAACCTGTAGCCATCATTAATACCCATACCCATCTCGACCATATATTTGGTGTTAATGCATTAAAAAACCTATACAATATCCCTTTCGGTATTCATGCCGGCGACATACCCGTTTTAAAAGGTGCTGCCGGCTCAGCCATGCTTTTCGGCTTCACTTTTCCCAATATACCAACTGTAGATTTTTATATACAAGAACAACAACCCATACCTAGTGGCCCTTCAGGTATTGAAACCCGACTGGCACCGGGACACTCGCCCGGTAGTATTATTTTTTATCATCAGGAAGGTAAATGGATGATAGGTGGTGATGTACTATTTTACGGCAGTATTGGCAGAACAGACCTGCCGGGTGGCAACCATAATACTTTATTAAAAAGCATCACTTCCGAACTATATACATTGCCTGATGATACACTTGTATATAGCGGGCACGGACCTGCAACAACCATCGGGCATGAAAAACTGCATAACCCCTTCATAAGAGGTTAATTATTTTAACATTTTCTATTATTTATTTTAACGGCATTTTAGCTAGGTATTCATATAGTAGATTTTACATTCGTTATTCATCAAAAAACT
>CALESY010000077.1 GCA_937919945.1 uncultured Chitinophagaceae bacterium
TGATAAATTCATTGCATTCAGAACGGTAATGGAGGTTGTTGGTTAAATTTTTATAATCCCTCCAAAGCCTTTGTTAACAAGGCTTTTCGTAAAGCAAAATCCTTGCCAATATACGGAAATGCAGTATAGACAAGCGTTTCGGGAATATTAATTTTTTCCGCCATTGCCCCAAAATGTGTATAAATTGTGGAAACCTGCTACAGGCAAGGGTTTGACGTTTGATTTTTTTTCACGGGATATTTGGAAGTGTAGTAAACGTCTGTATATTTGCCCTATCCTCAAAAAAATAATTTTTCACGACTAAACACACAACAAATGAACAAAGCTGAATTGATTGACAAAATTGCCAAAGATGCAGACGTTACAAAAACACAAGCTAACGATGCATTGGATTCTTTCACTAACGCTGTAGTGGCTGCTCTGAAAAAAGGCGACCGCGTTACTTTGGTTGGTTTTGGTACATTCTCAGTTTCTGAGCGTTCTGCACGTAACGGCCGCAACCCTCAAACTGGCGAAGTAATCAAAATCAAAGCACGCAAAGTGCCAAAGTTCAAAGCAGGTAAAGAATTCTCTGCTAAAATTGCAAGCGGCAAGAAATAATCAATCTTGTTGACAAAAGAGAATAAAAAGCAGGAAGCGCTACGTTTCCTGCTTTTTTTTATATTTGCATCCTAAAAGTTTTTAATCATGGGTAGAGGCGACAAACGCACTAAACGCGGTAAAATTTCAATGGGTAGCTTCGGTAAGCACCGTCCTGCCAAAATCGCGAAGAAAGCTACAGCAAAAGCTGACAAGAAAGCGTAATAGACACGTTACATTATTTTAAAGCCCCAGCAATGGGGCTTTCTTGTACATAATAGTTTGTAAATGAACTGTTATCCATAGTCAAAGCCCTTTCGGATGTCTGTTATTTACCATAAGTTTGCGCAGCCTGTAAATGGCAATACTATAATATGGCAGCATTTCATACAAAAGATATATCTGGCAGTAATTTTTTAGTAACAGGTGGAGCGGGATTTATCGGTTCGCACATAACAGAATACCTGCTCAAAAACGGTGCAGGCAAAGTGCGTGTGTTGGATAATCTGGCAACAGGCTTTCAGAAAAATATTGACTTGTTTACAGGGTATACAAATTTTGAATTTCTGGAAGGGGATATTCGCGATGTTGCAACCTGTCAAAAAGCATGCGAAGGTGTTGACTATGTAACACATCAGGCTGCATTAGGTTCTGTGCCGCGTTCTATTAAAGATCCTGTAACAAGTAATGAAGTGAATGTAAGCGGCTTTGTAAATATGATAACGGCTGCTAAGGATGCTGGTGTGAAATCATTTGTATATGCGTCTTCATCGTCAGTGTATGGCGATGAACCCAACTTGCCGAAAGTAGAAGAAAGGGTTGGCAACCCCTTATCTCCCTACGCGGTAACAAAAAAGACAAATGAGTTGTATGCTGATGTATTTGCCAAACTATATGGTATGAAGATAATAGGGCTTCGCTACTTCAACGTATTCGGGCCGAGACAAGACCCCGACGGGCCATATGCTGCGGTTATCCCTTTGTTTGTTAGCGGCATTATCAAACAAACGCCCGTATACATTAATGGTGATGGTGAGCAAACGCGCGACTTTACTTTTGTTGATAATGCTGTGCAGGCTAATATTCGTGGTATGCTAACGGATAATCCTGACGCATTCGGCAAAGCATATAACGTTGCAGTAGGCGAAAACTTTTCTGTAAACCTCCTGTACAATTCCATCCGCAATATGTTGGGCATAGCTCATGAGGCTACTTACAGGGAGGAACGAGCAGGCGATATTCGAAATTCATTAGCGGATATTACACAGGCAAGAACTTTGTTGGGCTACGAGCCTACCCAACACTTTATGGATGGTTTGAAGCAAACTGTAACTTTCTTTAAAGAGATGTATAGTTGATATTAAGCCTGTACTTCTGTAAATCTGAATTTACCTCCGTCAAACAATCCTTTGTCGCTCAGCTTCAGCGATGGTATTACCAATAGTGCCATAAACGAAAGTGTCATAAAGGGTGCTTTTAACTTTGTACCAAGTTCTTTAGCCTCTGCATCCAACATGGCATATTGTGCTGCTACTTCATACCCGTCTGCATCGGTCATCAGCCCTGCTATGGGCAATGGCATAACAGAGGTCTTTTGGCCATTACATACTGCAATACCGCCCTTGCAGTCTATCAGTGCATTAACAGCATTACATATAGATGTATCATCAACTCCTACGGCAATTATATTATGGCAGTCGTGCGCTACAGTAGATGCAAGTGCACCTTTTTGTAAACCAAAGTTTTTGATGAATGCTGTTGCAACATGCACATCGGGTGAGTAGCGATTTACCACGGCTATTTTCAGTATGTCGTTAGCTGTATTGCTTACTATCATGCTATCCACAACTGTCTTAGGTGCCAGCAGTTCGTTGGTTACCAGCTGCCCTTCTACAGCTTCTATTACTCTTATGTTGGCTTTGTATGGTATGTCAGGTACTGTAAAATCGCTTGGTGTTTTATGATTGGTATTGAAATTATTAATAGCTTGAACAATAACATGAGGTAATAGTGATTTGCCTTTTTCAGCTACCAGCTTGCCACCTATATATGTTTGTAACACATCAAAGTTGCGTGTATCATTGATGATGATGAAATCTGCAGCATCGCCAACACGCAACTGCCCAACAGGTATTTTATAATGTGCAACAGGGTTTACGCAAGCCGCATGCAATACATCGTATAGGTTGTAGCCTTTTGCCAATGCCCGTTTCACCAATCCGTTGATGTGGTGCAACACTAGGTCGTCGGGGTGTTTGTCATCACTGCAAAACATTACACATGCTGGGTGCGATTGCAATAAGGGATGCAAGGATTCAAAATTTTTCGCAGCACTGCCTTCTCGTATTATGATGTGCATACCTGCGGCTATTTTATCCAACGCCTCATCAAGGGTAAAACATTCATGGTCGGTACTGATGCCTGCATTTGCATACAAGGTTGCTTGTTCGCCACGTAAGCCCGGTGCATGGCCGTCAACAGGCTTGTTAGCGGATTGTGCTGCTGCAATCTTTGCCATCACTTCAGCATCTTTGTACAATACGCCAGGGTAGTTCATCATTTCTGCCAGGTACCATATATCGGGGTTGGTAAGCAATGTGGCAATGGCATTGGCATCTATATGTGCGCCGGCAGTTTCAAAAAAAGTAGCAGGCACGCAAGATGGTGCGCCGAAGAATACTTTGAAAGGGGTTTGTTTGCTATTGTCTATCATGTATTGTACGCCCGCTGTGCCGCATACATTCGCTATTTCATGCGGGTCTGAAACGGTAGCAACCGTGCCATGTACTACTGCCATACGTGCGAAAGCAGTAGGTACCAGCATAGAGCTTTCTATATGTACATGCGCATCTACAAAGCCGGGTAATAAATAGTGTGCATCCGCGTTGTCCGTTTCTTCAATGGCTATAATAATTCCACTACTTATTTTTACAATGGCAGGGTATGTACGCCTGTTGTGTACATCTATGAGTTGTCCTGATACCGAAAATGAATGCATACCCGAAAATACAAATCGTTTTGCATCGATATGTGTGTTATAAAATAGATTTACCTTCTCTGGCAAAAGCTACCTTCATGCTGATGAGCTGCAGCATAGCTTTTGCACGTTCTTTTGCACGTTCGGCTATTTCACCTGTATATAATCTGTCAACAGTTTCAGTCCATAATTCCAACCATTTATTATAGTGTTTGTCTTCCAGTTTTATTTTGTTATCGAGGGCAATATGCGTGCGTATAGGGTTACCGTAATATCCTGCTTCACCAAATAGTACTGTATTCCAGAAGCTATACATAATAGGTAAGTGGTGGCTCCAATCTTCACCAATAATCTGCTGAAAGATGTAACCGATAGTATCATCCTTTCTTACTTTATCATAGAAGGCATTTACAAGTATTTCAATATCTGCTTTGTGTTTGATGTCTGTCATCTTCAGTTCTGTTAAGCTTTTGTACCTCCGGATACATTACAAAGCTCGGATATATTGTGTATTATTGTATCATACATTTCGCAGTACAAGCAGTATGCGCTTTTTTGTCCTGATACTACCCTTTTTGTTATTTACAATTTGTACACCGTGTACAGCTGCCGACACAACAGCTATCAGGCACTACAACATGGACAATGGGCTGCCTACAAATAATATATACTATTCAATACAAGACAAGCAAGGCTATATCTGGTTCGCTACAGAAAATGGTGTTATTAAATACGATGGCTATACTTTCAAAATCTTTAATGAACGTGACGGATTGTTAAGCAGCGATGTCTGGAGGTTAAGTGAAGATAATTTAGGTAGGATTTGGTTAAGTTGCTATGCCAATTCATTGGGATATATAAAAGATGATAAATATTATTCAGTAGGACCGAAACTTAATACTACAATGCGGTTGTGGTATATAAGATGCAATGATAGTACCACAATTTTGTTTTATGGAGACAAGGTGGGGTTAAAAATGATGCGTGTTGACGCAAATGATCATTACAGTATTATTCAACCATCTAGTGAAGCAGGCTTATTATACTTGGCTTCAGACAACAGTTTATTCTTCGAGAGTATAGCAAACAGAGCAATCAAACATCTTTATTTTAAGGACAATAAATACTATATAGAAAATCTATGCATCATTGATTCAAATATGGGAAAGTGGGGGATGCCCTAT
This sequence comes from uncultured Chitinophagaceae bacterium, assembly GCA_937919945.1. Classification (GTDB taxonomy): domain Bacteria; phylum Bacteroidota; class Bacteroidia; order Chitinophagales; family Chitinophagaceae; genus Polluticoccus. Next base: position 4,741 of record CALESY010000077.1, read on the forward strand.
TATAATGCTGGTAAAAATATTTTTGGACTTATGGAAGGGTCGCAGCTTATTAAGACTAAAAATAAAATTAACTGCTATGACGATACCGTAAGCTTAAAGGAAATAACTGGTTATGTTGATGAAACAGTGCTTATGTATGAGCCATACTATGACAGTCTCCAAATATTTGGTAAATATGGTACTTATTTTTTGTCAGAAGACTTGAAGCTTAAAAAAGTACTTCAGCACAATCATTA
>CALESY010000078.1 GCA_937919945.1 uncultured Chitinophagaceae bacterium
TCAACGGCACTTTTGTGGATTCATTACGCACAGAACAGGAATATGATGACTACGGCAACGTGATAAAACGTGTAACTGATTATGGTGGTGGATTTAAGGACTCACTGATAAATACCTTTCATAACAATACACCCAACTGGATACTTGGACGGCTGAGGTACTCAAGGCTTTACAGGAAGGCTATTGGCAAATCAACAATCGTTAGGGCTAGTGCCTTTGATTATGATACCACTACCAATACTGGCTTATTGATAAATGAAATCATAGAACCTGATTCAGGCAATACAATCCGCATCAAGAAATCCTATCAGTATGATGTTTTCGGCAACATAATACAAAGTTCTAAATCAGCATGGAATGGCAGTGCCGTTGAAACACGCACTACAACTTCTGTAATGGATTCTTTAGGCAGGTTTACCCTGAGTGCGACTAATCCTGTCGGACATATATCATACAGTACTTATGACCCGTTATTGGGTAAGGTGCTTACAAAAAAAGACATCAATAATCATTCTACAATCCATTATTACGATGGCTTTGGCAGAATAATTAAATCAGTATTACCTGATGGAAATTGGACGACAACAGACTACCGTAAATGCTCCACGTTGTTTAATTGCCCAACACTTGCAACGCACTTAATATATACGCAATCAGCTACTGGGCCACCCGTAATTACCTATTATGATTTATTAGACAGGGAAATTCGCAGTCAATCCAAAGGCTTTGCAGGAACAAATAAATACACAGACAAAGGTTATGATGATAAAGGTAGATTAACAAAACAAAGCCTACCGTATTACGCTACTGACACCGCTATATTCACCAGATTCCAATACGATATTATTGACCGTAACGTAATCACCAATCATCCGGCAAACAGAATAGACTCCATTATTTATAACGGCAGGACAATAATTGCAATTAATGCCCTCGGACAAAAAACGACAACTGTTAAGGATGCAAAAGAGCAAACAACACTTGTAAAAGATAATCAGAATAACGCCCTTGCTTACGATTATGATGCAGCAAGCAGATTGCTTAAAACTACTGACCCTAATGGCAATAACATCATCCATCATTATGATGTTCACAATCATATTACGAAGACCCAAGACCCAGACATGGGTACTTTCACTTATTTTACCAACGGCTTCGGAGAACTCATTTCACAAACCGATGGTAAAAGCCAGACGGTAAGTGTTGAATATGATTCAATCAGCAGACCAACCAAACGAACAGAGCCAGAGGGTGTAACACGCTGGTATTACGACACCAAGCCCTACGGCAAAGGATTAATTGACAGCATTACAAGTTATAATTTTTACAAGGCTGTATATACATACGACACACTCAGCAGACTTATTGCTTTCGCTGAGCGTATAGACAGCCAGTGGTACACCACCACGACTGAATACGATAGTTTTTCCAGAGTCAGAAAGAAAACTTATCCTTCAGGCTTTGCAACACTCTATATATACAATAGCAATGGCTATCTGAGTCAGGTTAAAAATGCTGCTAACAATACGGTACTGTGGGCGGCCAACATCCTTAATGCCAAAGATGAAATCGAGCAACAATCCTATGGCAATGGCACGCAGGTAAATAAAGTATATGACCCGCTGACAAACTTTCTAACACAAGTCACAACAAAGAAAAATGCTGCCTTTTTGCAAAGTCAGTCTTATTCGTATAACGCCACTGGTTCTTTGATACAGCGAAAAGACTTATTGCATGGTAAACAGGAAGATTTTTGGTATGACGATTTAAGCCGCCTGACAAAATCCCAAGTTCTCGGGTTAGATTCTGTGATAATGCAGTACGACGTGCTTGGCAATATCACGTCCAAATCAGATGTCGGCACTTATACTTATGGCGGCGTTAACGCGCAGCCTCATCAAGTAAAATCCATATCGCTTAATACAACGCAGTGTATTCCCAGCCTACTCATCAGTCATCAGTTCAATTCATTCAACAAGGTTCGTGAGATAACAAAAGATTCTTTCAGGGTGGATATTCAATATAGCCCTGACCGTCAGCGAAACGTTCAGAAAATGTATGTGAACGGTAAACTATCGCGCATTAAAATCTATGTGTCCGGCTTGTACGAAAAAGAAATCAAGAACGGTGATACCATCACTACGCATTATATAAGTGGTGGCGATGGTGTTATCGGTACATACACAACACATTCTATTGGCAAGAAAACAAGCTATCAATATTTTCACCGAGATCATCTTGGCAGCACGATAATGGTAACGAACGATACGGGCGCAGTACTGTCCAAGTATAGTTTTGATGCGTGGGGGAAAAGACGAAATGCCGACTGGTCAAATATATTAACCGATACGGCAAAGCTATCTGCTGACAGAGGTTTTACAGGGCATGAACATTACGACCTGTTTAACCTCGTGGATATGAACGGACGTATCTACGACCCCGTAATCGGCAGGTTTACAAGTGCAGACCCGATAATTCAGGACATCACCAATCTGCAAAGCCTCAACAGATATTCGTATTGCGTGAATAATCCGCTATCCTATACCGACCCCAGCGGATTTTCATGGATTAGCAAAGCTTGGAAATCAGTAACAAGGGCTATATCCAGAAACTGGAGGGAAATTGCAACAGCAGCCGTAGGAATCACTGTCGCGATTGCTACGGGTGGCACAGGCATTTCGTTTTGGGGTGCTGTGTATTCCGGCGCAGCAAGCGGCTTTGCATCTGCAACAACGGCGACATTATTGTCAGGGGGCAATTTAGGCGATGCCATTAAGGCTGGTATAAAAGGTGCTGTTATACAAGGGGTGACAGCAGGCGCAACCTATGAGGTTGGGGAGTTTTTAAAACATAAAACAGTAATAAATAATGTTTTTGACAAGGCAATGGCGCATGGAGTCGTTCAAGGTGGCTCAACTGTAGCCCAAGGTGGAAAATTCGTTCATGGATTTTATAGCGGTGCTGCTACAACTGTGGCTTCTCTCAAAATCAACGATATGAAAGTATATGAGAATCGAGTTATCGCTTCAGCAATTGTAGGAGGAACTGTATCCGAACTGTCAGGTGGTAAATTTGCAAACGGAGCTATTACTGGGGCATTTATTAGGATGTATAACGATGAGGCTTGGGATATTAACAATAATGGCAAAATGGAAAAAAATGAGGCTGATACTTGGTGGTTAAATAAAGATAACAAAGATGTTTACGTAGATAATAGTAAAATTGACTGGCTAGGTCGATTTAATTGGCTTGAATCACCGTTAACTAATAGTATAAGAGTTGGTGAAAATTATTGCATTCCAACACCGCTAGCGTTTATTATACTACCATACGAAGTAGCTGCCACTTATGGAGGGACTTGTTTTAAAATACTTGGTAATTCGAGTGCAACAGTCATTGATCAAAAATACCACTATGAATATAACAGTAGTGTTTTAAGAAATTTCATGACATGGTCAGGGAAACCACATGGTGAAGGGCAAGACTATATGATTCATTATATAAATCCAGAAATAAAATCAAGGTAAATCATATGTCAATGATAAAACTACTTAATGTGGCATCAATATGTTTCTATTTTATTGGGTGTAGTGAGCAGAGATACTTGGGTGAAAATTATTATTATTTACCTGTGTATGAAGCTCTTGACATGGGTTATCCTGGTGGGGCAGTAATATATAGATCTGAGCAGGTTAATTATTTCGACGATGTCAAAATTTGTGGTGATGTAATAGATGTTGAATTTGATGAAGTGTTTGTTTTAGCGATTCAAGACCCCAATCAAAATGTTTTGTGTGATAAAAAAACAGAGACGTACTTAACAGATGTTGTTGGATTAAACTATTGGATTATTGCTAAACAAGAAGACATAGTTTATGGTCCCTATTCAAAAGAAAAATTCCAAACTGCAAGAATAATATTGAAAGTTCCTACAGATTTAACAATGAGATTATTGTCTCGTGATAAAGTAGTATGAACGTTTTGTAGTTGATAATTGCTTTAATTAAATAATGTGTATTAGAATTTATTATTCTCAAGTATGATCAAAATATTCAACAAATGAAGGGTTTCTTTTTACTACTGAATTGTCTTGTTAATTTACAATATGCTTGTTCTCAAACAATCACCTTCAACTACGACGCGTCTGGCAACCTAATATCCAAAACTGTCAATGGCACAAAGCCCGCAGTAAAAACATCAGGTGATACATTAGTGTGTCAGTGTGCAATTGCAAAAATCTCATCATCGGGAGCAAACACATACCAATGGAGTATTGGCGGAACTGGAAATTCAATATCAGTCATTGCCGATAGCCCACGCAAATATTCAGTTATCGGCACAAACATTAAAGGCTGTAAGGATACGGCGTATCATTTCCTAAATGTTGTGTTGTTGCCAGCCAATGATACGATTTATGGTGACACACTCGCCTTTATAAATACGAAGGATACTTTTTCTGCGCCTTATCATGCGGGCTCATCCTATAAATGGCTGGTGACAAATGGCACTTTGCTTACCGCAACTGACACCAATGTTGTAGAGGTGTTGTGGGGTAGTGCAACAGGCATAGGTACAGTTGAAGCCTATCAGACCGTCAATAACGGTATGTGTAAAACACCATCTGTATTTAAGAATGTACGTTTGATAGACTTTCCTACATCCGTGCAATCAAATGATAAAATTGGATTGTTGAAAGTTTATCCAAACCCTGCACAAAATGGGGTGCAGATAGACTTTGTTCCTATTTATCTGGATGACTATTCCTTATCAATTTATAGTGCTGACGGTCGAAACATATATAAAGAACAGCTTACGAAGAATAATAGCTATCGGATTTATTTAAGCGATAAAATATTCCTCATATCGGGCGAATATCAGATTCATATTATTTCAAAAGCAGGACAAGTTTCTGCAAAACTTACATACATCAAAAACTAACTAATCATGAGAAAGGGTATTCTATTCGTATTATTCCTGTTACTAACTACGAGCATTTTCGCACAACAAAAGGCTAATTTTCAGGGCAAAGTTTATCAAAACGGCTTTGCTATCAATAAGAATGGCGCAAGCATCAGTTTTTATATTGGTTCATCGCTAAACTGGTCTTATTCTACATTAGTAAATATTAAAAACGGGCTTTACACTACTTCTATAGATTTTCCTGATGATTTATTTGACAGTGCAAATGCCTCACGAGAAATGGTAGTCATTCTTGACGGTGTACCGATAGATACGGTGACTATTTTTGCGCCCCTTGAACGTGACCCAACCGTTAGGCGTTATATCAAGGACAGTGTTCAATGGTCGAACATCCAACACAAACCTACTGTTGACACCAGTTATACTAACGAAATTCAGAATCTGAGTTTAAATGGTGACACCTTAAAAATCTCTGGCGGCAATTCAGTTATTTTGCCAAGTACTTCTACAATCAATGGGCGATTTAAACTAATTGACAGCTCAACCCGCCAAGTTATATCTACGTTAGGCACAGGTTACGTTACTTGCGCAGGTGCAACAAATCAAGTTATTTGGCAATCTTTCAGAGCAAGTGAAACGGGCAAACTTAAATACTTGACAGTTCCTGTTGCAGCCTCATGTAGTGGCTATGTCATAGTACATATATATGCTGGTCAAGGCAATACTTCTCAGGTGTTAGGCTTTAAAAACTGCCCAGTTAGTAATGTGCTCACCAACCAACTATTAGATTTATCGACAGGACTAAGCTCTTCTATTTCAGGTTCAATTTCTTTGATAGAAGGTAACATATACACATTTCAAATTACACCACCTGTTAGCTGCTTTGCTTCAGTTGGTTGTAATAGTGCAAACCCATACTTAGACGGCATATCAAGTATTTCTACTACAACAGATATTCCTTTCGATCTATCCATAGATAAAACTTCACCACCAAATATAACAGTAATCAGTAGTGGGTATGTAGGTATTGGAATTGACTCACCGACAGCGCAACTTCATGTAGGCGGTAGGATAAAAGACAAAACAGGTTTTGTGATGCCAGTAGGAACAATGCTCCCTTATGCAGGCTCAACAGCCCCTGAGGGTTGGCTGTTATGTGATGGTAGTGCTGTTAGCAGGATAACTTATTCAGATTTATTTAAAGCAATTGGTACTGCATGGGGCAATGGGAATGGTAGTTCTACATTCAATATTCCTGATGCACGAGGAAAATTTCCTCGTGGTGTAGATGACTCACCAACACAAGGTACATCCAATACTGACCCTGACAGGGCAACGAGAACTGCTACTAATTCAGGTGGAAATACTGGTAATAAAGTTGGCACTTTGCAAAGTGATGCTTTAAAAGTTCATAATCACGGGTTCACCAGTAGCCTTGCAGTCTATCAATTTCCAAGCGGCAGTTTAAAAGTAACTGGTGGCACTGATTACGCCTTCAAAAATATACTCACAAACAATACTGGTGATAGTGAAACAAGACCTGTAAATATCTATGTTAATTATATAATCAAATACTAAGTGTATGAAAATAGCTTTCTTAATTTTGTTACTGATGCTCATGAATATTGCCCATGCACAAATTATTCAAACAAAAAATGTGCTTTCTTTAGGGGGCAATATTCACTCTAGTGTATATACTTCTTATGCAGTAATTGGGCAAATTGCTAACAGCAAATTTTCGAAGAATTTTTATTCTGGAACGATTGGCTATCTTGACGATTCAGATAACGAACCAAATGAAGTAACATCAGTCGAAAAAGGAAATTATAAAATAGAAATATACCCGAACCCTTCTGATAGAGAGGTGTATATTGATTGGAATCAATTAGAGAATACACCTGTTGAAATCATTGTTGTAAATTCGTTAGGTGTTGTTCTTTTTCAAAAAAACTACGAGAACAATAAGCAGCATAATATCCAATTACCCAAAGAGACATTTAACACATCAGGAACATACTTTGTTCATTTGAAATTTTCAAATAGGAGTATTAGTAAGAACTTCGTCATTATTCGTTGATTAAAACAGATGATAATACCGTTACAGCTACTATTTTTTGCAGTATTTCTTTACTCTTCCTTAACCAAATCCAGATAAGATAAAGATGTCTACTTATACGTGTAGGTAATCGGATTATATGGATTGGGTTGTGGGAACGGGCGTTACTAAAGCATTCAACGAAAAAGCCAAGTTGCATCTCGAGTTAAGTCGGGCGGGGATGGCGGAGGATGTTGGATTGATTGGTTTGAATAACGCTCCGCTAGAAAATGCCAAGCCGGAAATCATCGCCAAGAAGAAAAAGCAGCAGCATACGGCGGAGATAATGCGCTTGATTGAGCAGACACGTGAAAAACTCAATGATTTCATTTACAAGATGGATTTGGATTTGTTTGAGGCGAAGCAGGAATTGCAACGCTATCAGGACATGACGGCGGAGCGGGCTGCATTATCGCATGGCATTAATGCGCTGGAGCGCGGAGAAACCTTAGAGCGCAATCCCGATGGGACATTAAAAGACAAGCACTTGCAAAACGCGGTTGAGCATTACGCTGGTGAGCATCATCTGCCAACCAATTTTAATGATGATGCGTATGTGCTAGCACTGGCAAGGAATGCGATTGAAACTTACCACACGGCGAAGCATCTTGAGCAGTTGGTGGATGTTCAAACCCAAATCGTGGACGTGATGCAAACGGGTCGTGATGAAGCCGTATCTATCCAGCATGATTTGGACAACGCCGATAACCTCAGCGAAACTGAGGTTAAAGAAAAGTGTTCACAGGCATACAAAAATATGGATACAACCACTCAGACTGTTGATGGATTGACTGAACGTAAGAATGTCATTCTTGATACTGGTAAAGTTAAATCGCACGAAATAGTGCCTCAGCACCAACACGCACAGGTACTTAGCCCACAATTTTAGTCCCCAACACCTGATACAAAATTATCTGCACCAGAGCCGTTGTGTGTCGTCCTTATTTTTGTTCGGATTAATGACAATGGATAATCGCTTTCATTTTTTGCTAGCATGACAGAAGATAGCTTGCTCTGTTTACCAACAAACACAATGCCCCAACTACCATCGGCTTTTACAATTCTGCAATCAATATTGTCGTTTTTATAAAAGATGACATCGTGCGTTTCTCCATCGGCATTAGCAGTTTTTCTTTTATCATTTAGCAACAAAACAATATTCTCATACCCTTGCCAGTCCATCTCGCGGATGATTTGTTTGACCGCTTCGATGAACTTTGCATCATCGGATGCTACGCCAATGATAACGGGGTGGCGTTGATGGTTGCGTATCACGAAATCATAAGCGGCTTCAATGCCTTGCCCTCTCACATCATACATCACACGTGTATCAACGCTTGCGCGTTTTTGTTTTTCGCTTTGCGCGCATGTCAGAAATGGCAGTAGCAGTATCGTACCTGCCAGTACAATTTTATTCATGTTATTGAATTTTTACTTGTTTACAAATTCTATCCGCCGAATAATCCGGAGATAATGCTCCAGATAAAGCTTCTGATGGCAGCGTTCATCAGAAACATGATGACAGCAGCACCAATAAAAATCAGTTGTACGAGTACCGCTTCCACCCATCGTCCGATGGCATAGCCAATGAACCCTAATATTAGGATGGCAAGCAAAATCGCTCCGCCTTCCATGTCTTGCTCTCCGCCCATTGCCAGCGCGGCCAGTATGCCGATAACGGCAAAGACTCCGCCTAGGGGGCTGTCGTCATTGTTGCTTGTTTTTTGTTGTTGTTTATTCATTACTTAAAAAAGTTTTCAAATTTTTCTTCCCCCTTGCCTATGATGGCTCTGCCAATCTTTTGAGCAGCATATACACGGTGTTGGCGTACCATTTTTTGCCTGTCGCGCTCGGGATGTTCTTGCGGTTAAGCTCTGCCGTGATTTTACGCACGGAGTGAATGCCCCGCTTGCTCAGCTTTTCCAGCAAGGGCTTCATGCGCTGGGCGAACTCCAAAGCCTGCGCCTTGTTGGTTTGGGAGAGCACCTCCCGCCCGTGCTTGCCCAGCACCGTTCCTCTGGCTTTGGCAACTTTTAAGGCGGCTTTGGTTAGCTGGCTTATCCGGTCGCGCTCATGCTCGGCAATCGCCGCCATGATGTGAACGAGCAGTTTATCAGCATAGGGGTTATCAACCGCCTTGAACGCTACGCCCGATTCCATGAGTGCAGAGATAAACGCGACGTTGCGTCCCAGCCTGTCGAGCTTGGCAATCAGCAGGGTAGCCCTGTGTTTGCGGCACTCAAGCAGCGCAGCCTGCAAAACAGGCCGATGATTGTTCTTGCCGGATTCCACCTCCACAAACTCGCCACAGAGCGTAAAGCCGTGCTGGGCGGTGAACCCCGCAACGGCCGCTTGCTGCGCCGATAGCCCCAGCCCGCTTTCACCCTGGCGTTTGGTTGATACCCTGTAATAGGCAACCGCCCTTTCCATACGCACATCCAAGTTTTTCACACGTGTTGATTGCTGCGATGCCCGTTTGCGCGCGCAAAACGTACACAGGCATACCAACCCTTACCTTTGTACAGTTAGCTTAAAAAATTGCGGCAAGGGCGTAGAAGCACTATACCCCCAAACCCGCGCTGGCGGCAAGGGGCAAAGAGGAGAAGAAGTTCTTTAAAAGATTAGAAAAGCACTGATTTTGTACATACACATACGTTGGTTTGTGTATGTACAAAAAATTGATTTAGCTTATTGTATCTTTAATTATTCGCATTGTGCTTATCGGAAAAAGTTTAGACAGAGTGGATAAAGCGAATGTATGTTTGCTGAAATATTAATATTATGAGTGACAATTCAACACAAAATTTATTTGCATTTATTGCTTTATTTATTTTTCTTTTAATTGCTTTTTTTAGCAAAAAAAAATCAAAGCTAGCTATTGCAATGGAGTACAATATTTCCAAACCTACCTTATCAAAATGGGTTAGACTTTTTCAGTCTGAAATTGATATTAAAGATTGGCGAAAAAAGAGGGATTTAAGTGCTTCTGAAGTTGCAGTACTAAAATCTTGCTTTGGCGCAGACCAATCTTATGTACTGTCGAAAAAGCAAATTGCTGAAATGACAGGGTCTAATTACAAAACAGTGTCAGCAGTTGTTAAGTTGAACTTGAATAAAATCGGCTTAACACTTGACGCATGGGAATCCTGTAATGTTTTTCCACCAAATATATCAAGGAAAATTATAGAAGTACTCGGATAATAATCACTGCAAATTTTGATGAGATTTAAGCTGATATTGATATGTTCTTTATCCCCTTACTGTGCATCAAGCAACAGGAAATAAACCCTATAATTTCCGTTTTGACGTGTTTAAAAAGTTAACTGTTTCTTCGTGCCTTAATGCTTGATAATAGGTGATTTGCTGCATGAGCGGTATTTTGGATAACGTACTGCTCATCTATAAGAAGGCTGCCTTTTTTAGGCTTTATAATATCTTCTATTAATGTACGGTGTTCTTCATGTTTGGTCATTACCAAGGTAAATGGTCGGGTTTTGTGAATATTGAAATCCTTATTCTTCATCAAGCTCTTTAGTTGTGTGAGCACATTCTCAATGCCTTCTCCCTTTTCAACATCAGCTTGATAAACAAAATTAGTAGCAACATCCATAATTAGAAACATGAAGACATCGCCATCCATTAAAGTTTTAAATCTAAGCGGCAAAACACATATGACTTCTCTGGGCAGTAAGTTTTCCTTGTCCATAAGCAAACTTACTTGAGAATTTAATCAAGCACAACATAAAGTGTTTTAGTTTGATGTTACTGGCACAAAATATGAAACGGAACAGTCCAAAGGGTTTACTATCGGCAAGAGTAATAAACATCGTTTTTTACTGTATTGTTTTCAGCACATAACTTGTACTGCGTCCGCCTGAGTCTTCTTTCATCAATATGTCTTTTTCGATTAAATCCTGAATATCTCTGAGCGCGGTATCCTGTGAGCACTTGGCAATCTTTGCCCATTTCGATGAAGTGAGTTTGCCGTCAAATCCATCAAGTAGTTTATTGAGCATCAAGTTCTGTCTGACATTTAATCCGGCATTTGCATGGCTATCCCAGAAACGTGCTTTTTGCAATACGACAGCAAGCAATTCATCAGACGCGCCTATTGCCCGTTCAAGGCAGCTTAAAAACCATTCCAGCCAATCGGTTATATCAAGCGTTCCCTTTTGGCTTGTTTCAAGGATTTTGTAATACGCTGCGCGCTCTTTTTGGATTTGGGCAGACATGCTGTAAAATCGCTGCGAGGTTTCATCTGCCCTGGCAAGTTGTAAGTCTGCAATCGCTCTGGCTATACGTCCGTTGCCATCATCAAATGGGTGTATGGTTACAAACCAAAAATGTGCAATCGCAGCTTTCAGAACAGGGTCAATATCCATTGTTTGATTAAACCAGTTCGTAAATTTTTGCATCTCTTGTGTTAGGCTCTGTGCTGCTGGAGCTTCAAAATGAATTTTCTCATTGCCCATTCCCCCTGAAACAACCTGCATTGCACCACTACGCCACTGACCGACCGCTATTTTATACATACCGCTGCGACCTGTTGGAAACATACAGGAATGCCATCCGAATAATCGTTCATCCGTAAGCGGTTGGTTATAGTGTTGCGTAGCATCAAGCATCATTTCTACGACACCGTCAACATGACGGTCAGCAGGAATAAGCCCCGCAATATTCATCCCCAAGCGCCGTGCGATTGAGGAGCGCACTTGGTCAGGGTTTAAAATTTCACCTTCAATCTCGCTTGATTTTAAGACATCAAGCGTAAGTGTGCCAAGAATAGCCTCTGATTTTAAACCAAAGCCGAGCGATTCCATGCGTCCTATCAGCCTGCCTTGTTTATGACGCACAGTAGCCAATAATTGTGCAATCCTGTCATCGCGCCAATGAAACGCTGGCCAGGCCGTATTTTGATATATGTATTTACCCATAATCTCCGCACTTTATGCAACGAATATAGGCTATAATCTCCGCAAAAGCAAGTTAATCTCCGTATCTAATGCGGTGAATAGGTTGATTATTATCCGCAAATAAGTTAGAGGCAAAATGCTATAGCTTTATCCAATAACAGCTTCCAACGCATCATCAGCATCTTTGTTTATAAAGTTTGCTTGATAACCAATTGTGGTCGTAATTGACGAATGTCTATAGAGTTTTTGCAACATTTGAATAGGTATTTTATCACCCGAAATATTCCCGAATGTATGACGCGCGATGTGCATCGTCAGTTTAGTTTTTATTTCAGCAAGGGTTGCAATTTTCTTTAAAGACGCATTGATGCGTTTGACGGCAAGGGCAATATGACGCTGCGTTTCAAAAGTATTTTTTAAGTCTTTAAGCCCGTTCAGGTCTGGGAAAATCAGTCCATGATTGTATTTTTCTACTTTGTACTGATTGAGAATATCCATTGCTTTATCTGCAATTTTTAACGAACCGACTTTTTCGTTTTTACCCATTGTATAATAAAGGCGGTCATGCTGAATATCTGACCATTTCAACCGCAGCACGTCAGATACACGCATCCCTGCAAAATAAAATGAAACCAGCCAAATATTTTTAGCATGGTCTATGGATTTATTCTGCGAGACATTTAAGTGTTCTATGTTTTTGACATCCTGAGAACTTAGCCCGATTTTCAATGATGGCAGTGCTCTTGCAACAATTTTGTTTCTTCCAAACGGATAATACTTTGCATCAATAAGATTGGCTCCAATAGCTTGATTAAAAACGGTTCGGATAACAACCAAGTGATTAAGTGCAGTTTGCTCTTTTATTTTTCGTGTTCCTTTTAGATATGTTTTATAGCGATTGAGCAGTCCTACCGTAATATCCTGAAAGGTAATATCTTGACCCTTTAGAAATTCTTTAAATCTGTTTAGTAAGGGTTTTTCCGCCGCATAGCGGTTAAATTTTCCAGCTTGTTTTAAGTTCTCAAGATAGGGGTCTGCTAGGGTAAAAAAAGTAGCATTCTTTGCCTTGATTTTGCGGATAATAGCCTGCGATGAGGAGTCCCTTTGCTGCCCCTCAAGTTCAAGCAGATTATCCTGCGCCGCAGTCATTTTTTTCGCGATAAAGTTGTTAAGTCTTGCAGAATTTGGATGTGATTTTTTGACGGTTTGAGTGTCCTCACTCCAGTATTTTTCCTCTATCGAATGCCCGAGATGGATGTAGGATGACCGTCTGTCTTTTGTAATGCGAAGTGCAAGCGGAAATGTACCATCTTTATTTTTCTTCCTGCGGAGTACAACTTTTACGGATGCCATTTTAGAAAAGTGTTTACTGATGCGTGTTTGAGCTACCCTAAAGATACGATTTGGGTACAACATAGGTACAACATTTTGCTGTTTTCCTTGATTTTTATTGAACCCTATTAAAATAAGAATGCAGTAAAATCAGGTGTTTCAGGCTATTAGGGTACAATAGAATACAATATTCAGAAGTTGTGTTATCTTGTCCTGCACTAAAAATGGTTTACGACCGTTATAGAGT
>CALESY010000079.1 GCA_937919945.1 uncultured Chitinophagaceae bacterium
ATAGATTAAAGAAGCCCGAACCATCAGTTCGGGCTTCTTATTATCCGTTTAGGAGTATGTTTATTTTATTTCGCAATCTCCCAGATTGCCTTTCTTATCACAGTTATTTCTAGCTTCTGTTTTTGTTTTACCTTCTACTGTATGCGATACTTTCAACCCTTGAAAGTTGATACACTCACAATTGTAATATTTTGTACAAGAACCAAAACCGATACCTATAGCCAATAGTGCAACGCAAACAGTTAATTTTGCTTTCATTTTCAGAATAATCTTTCTACAAGTTTATAGAATTCTGTGTTTATATCAAAACACTTTACCAAAATGTCTTATTTTTTCATCCATTTAATGGTTTGGATGTTGCCATCTGCCCGAATATTCAGGTAGTACATCCCTGGGGTATGGTTAGATACATCCCATTGTATTTGATTATTTCCGGCAGTTAATGCATGGGTATCTTGAAACATAACTTTGCCTATTGCGTTATACATTGTAATTGTAACTGCCCTGTTATCAGAACTGTTTACTCGCAAGTGCAGAATATTATCGGCTGGGTTAGGGTATAACTTATACGTATCATTGTCTACGCCAATTGTAGGTATGCTTAACTCAGGGTATGGATAGTTAATATTAGCCGCTGGCGATGCTACACCTATACTCATGTTGTGATAACCACCAGATGCTGTGTTTTGTAGCTTTACAGCCCGTACCATATAGTACTTAATGCCATCAGTGCCATAGGAGTCTGCATAATTTGTTACATTAACCAAACCTGAACTTTTAGTATAAAGGCCGTATTCTTCGTCTGAGCGATAAACATAGTATCCTATTACAGCAGGGTCTGGCGATGCAGACCAATTAATTCTGGCACCACCTTGTGCAACGGGTGTTACAGTTACATTATTTACCGGTTTTATATAGTCTGTACGCAATGAGGGGTCTCCCATCAATGCTATGTGTACCGAACGAGATGCCAGATTATTAGGCGACTGGTACAAGCCAGCGTTGTTTTGGGCAAGCAGTGTGCTGTAGCCAATGCTTTCGCCCAACGCCATATGGTGTAAAAACCATTGTGGCCTACCTGCCCAGCAACTGGCAAGCATAGGCACATTGGCGCATAAAGGCGCACGTAAAAAATTGTTCTGATTATCCCAATCGCCAAAATAGCTACCAAACAACATAGTGAATATGCCATTCATGTTATTTGATGCTATATTGGCAGTAGTGCCTACACCACTACAACTTGTATATGAACCCGCTCCGCAACCGTAAGACCATTGGTAGCTTCCGGTATTCAGTGAGGTTATGTAATCAACATTCTGTGTAGCATTCAATCCAAGTAATGGGGCGAAATTTCGCCACCCGCTTGATGCGAACGGCTCACTGTAGCCGGTAAAATTATCATCAACTAAGGCTTGCTTAATGATACTGATAGAGTCCATTTTGTAGTTGTGAGCTCTGTTCAGGTAGTTGCGCATCAACTGCACTTCTGTTTTACTGAAGGCAGGCATATTAAATACATCTACTCTGCCTATTTGTAATTCCAGATTGCTGGGTATGTTACTTTGGTCATATTTTCCATCGCCCGGTATATTGTCATTTCTGGTACCTGTAGCACCAGTATTATTGATAGTATTATCTGTCCAAGTACCATTTACATCTGCATAAAAAACATCTGCCGGCCATGCACCTACGTGGTCTGGGGTATGCCCGTCAGGGTATATTTCACCACTGTATGGTACTGCAATATGTCCGAGAATATAGATGGCTTTCAGATTGTTATCACTATTATAAGTATTGATTATGTATGTCTTAATATTGGCAACAGTTTCGCTTCTGGTAAAAACCTTTGTTTTCACTTGCCATCCATCGCCGCGCAAGTCGCGCTTCAAAGTGTTTATTTCTGCAGCACAAGAGTCGCTGTATGTTGTATCAATTAATAACAATATACTACCCCTGTTATGCATAGGGGTGGCTTTTATACTTGCAAATATGTAACCTGTTGCACTGCTCCCCCCGATTTTTATTACCTGATATTCGTATGTAGAGTCTGGCTGTACTGTATTGTCAACATAAAAGCTGTCGCCAGATGGTATATTAGCTATTACACTACCAAAAGATACATCAGTTTTGTTTTTGCGATATACTTGGTAAGAAGTAGCTCCAGTCAATTTTTTCCAGCTAATTGTTATCGATGCTGGGCTGGTGCTTACATTAGCAGTCAATTGGACAGTACTATTTAATGCCGTTGTTTGCGCATAAGCATCTGCAAATATTAACAAGAAGATAAGCGAGTATATTTTTTTCATTTACGCACTGCATTTAGATTGTAATATATTGAATTTTTATACAATTAATAAACGTAGTAGCTACATAACAATTTCTACGTTATCTCAAATACCCATTTTCGGGGATTGTATTACACCTGATATACTACTATATTAGCTAAAATAGAAAATACACCCCATGTATGAATGAGAAACTAATTATTACCAACCGTACAGATAGCCCCATGCAGGCTATCATTACAGATAATTATACCGGCAATAATGTTATGCAATGTGAGTTACAACCCGGGTTCAATGAGCTATATATGAACAGTCTGCTCACGGGTACATACATAATACATTTAGAAGATGCTAATCATCAGGTCTTTTACGAACAGAAAATCTTTAGAGATTAAAAACAAAAAACAAAAGCACAACCATCGGTTGTGCTTTTGTTATGTTATAAAATATTTCTTTATTGTTTTACAACTCGCTTATTACCTAAAGAATAGCTATCGCCGAATACTTGTATGAAATAGCTTCCTTCTGCTACATTATACAAATTGAACTGTAATTGATGCATTCCGTTTTCTTTCTTCCCGAAATCTATTTTACGAACTGTTCTGCCGGTAACATCGGTAACAACGGCCGTTATCTGCATGTCTTTATCTATTGCCATAGGCAGTGTAAAGCTACCGTTGTTGGGGTTAGGTAACGGATTGAGTAAAAAATTGGTATTCGGGTTCAGTGAGTTGATGCCTGCGGGCCAGTTAATCATGTAGGTATAAAAGCCATCGGGTGCTGTCATAGGTTTTGTAATGGTTTTACCATTGTTGCTGGTTGCAGTTATGTAATACTCATACGCTTCGCCATGATTGAAAGTCCCAACCATATCACCTATTTTATATCCACTGCTATCTGTCAGGTTTACGGTGTTCCACGTAGTTGTACCTTTTTTGCGCCATTTGCACTGAGCGGTTGCTATACCACTTTTGTTAGTGATTTTTGCAACTATGTGGTAGCTGCTTGCCTTTGCCTGCCAATCTATAACAGGTGGATGCCAGATAGTTATTGGGTTTTCGGCAGGTATCTGCATAGTTACGCAGTGTATAGCACCGCCGCCAATAGTAAGCCCTCGTGCATCTAACGGTACTATTTTATAACCTGGTGCAACTTGTTTGAACAGATTAATCGCTGCCTGGTCACCAGCTTGATTACCTGAGCTACCATCTGAATATATAGGCATAAGGTATGTTTTGTTTACCCATGTGCCGTTTACATACGTGCGGGCATCGTTATTTATTTGTCCGCATGTAGATGGTAATGTACCATTGTCGCGCGTTGGCATTGGCATTTTGAATATGCGGTACGGCCTGCCATATACGTTTTTCATACGCGATACTTTGGCAATAGCACTGTCAATTATTGCTTTGTCTTGTGCTGTTACAGTAGCAGGGTATTCCATAATTGCGTATGTATTTTCATCTACCAATTTCATATACATATCATTATGTCCTGTACCACCATCACACTCCAACGATTTATTGACTGTAACATTTGGCGAAGCAAATACATACTTCACTGTGTCTTTCACTTGTTGCAGTGTCCATGCCCCGTGCTTGGGTTGTGCTGTCATATTTACTGATTCTATAACATCGCTATGAAATGTATTGCCAAAGCCATCTGTTAGAAAGTTACCGCCTTCGGCATACAGGTTTGTGCGTACATGCAGGTAACCCTTTTGTGTAGCTAAGTATTCAGGAAACACATCATCTAAATCTCTGCCCGGGTAGTAGTTGATGTCCAGGAAGCCTAAATCGTCATTGGCGCCATAATAGAAGCCCAATGGTCCGTAATCGCGCATCCAGAAAGCATCACCTGCAGTTATCCAGAATTTGTAATTTGCTAGCGGTTTGCTTTTCCCACTCATGAATGTTTTGATGGGCGTACTGTCTGCAGCAGCTTCAATGCGTATCCATACCGTGCATTCTTTCTGAATAGCATCGGCCATATCGGCCCAAACATCCGCATATTCAGAAGTAACATCCAGTACCATTGCGCTACCGTTCCAGTCGTACGGCCATGCTATAGCTACCGCCTGCGATTCTTCAAATTCGCCCGGCATTCTTGCCCCGGCGGGCATTGTAAAAGTAGCTGTAGTTTTATTGGCAGAAGTTGGGGTGGGGCGTTTGTAGGTTTGCCTGATGGCGATTTCTTCTTGTGTGGGCTTTTTGTGCCACAATGTTTGTGCATTTGCGCACATAGATGTAAGTAGTGCGGCACTTAGCAGAAATAACTGTCTTCGCATAAAAATATGAATATGTTAACCTGTAATTTACTGTCTTTTAATGGCTTGATAAAATCTGTTTCGTTTTTTTTGACATATATTTCACAATTCCCGTCATGTAAATTGTACAGGATATAACTGTAAATTCGCGACAATGAATTATTTGCAAACAGCCTTATTATTTGCTGTGTTCTCTTTAGGTACTGCATTACATACTGATGCACAAACAAGCACTCCAGTAGCCAAACTGGAGGTTGCAGAAACATACAGTACTGCCAGCGATGGCTTTGTAATCTGCCATGTTTATAAACCAGCAGTTAAATCTACAGTTGTAGTAAGTATATATGCGCAAAACGACCAACGAGCTATTCCTATGCAGTTGCGCTACAAAAAAGGAATGTTGCCTGTTAAGCTACGCCTACCTGCTGCTAATACAACCTATTATCAGGCGGTGAAAATACCATTGAGCAAGATATTGATTACAAAGCCATCTGCTGACTATAGCTGGATGTGGCGCGGCAAAGCGAAAGCACCCGTATCGCCCATAGTTGCTAAAGAGAAAGTGAGTAGCATACGCTGGTGGGCTATTGTAACCATTGGCAAAACGACATATACTACAGATACATTAACCACAACAATAGAATAATGCAAGCAGGCGTATTTAAAGAAGCAGTCAACTTTTCCCTCAACGATATAAAAGATAAGCAAGACCCCACAAGGGTGCTGATGTGCAGCCCCGATTATTTTGATATTGTGGACGTAAAGAACGTACACATGGAAGGACATATCGGTAACACTAACAAAGAACTGGTAAATGCTCAATGGCAAAGCCTGAAGCAGGTGTATGACGATTTGCAAGCAAAAGGTGTGCTGGACGAGGTAAGTGTATTGTCCGGTGCACCGGGTTGCGAGGATATGGTGTTTTGTGCCAACCAAACCTTTCCGTGGAAAATGGAAGATGGTACTGAGGTAGTGGTTATGAGTAAAATGCGCCACGAGAGCCGTCAACGTGAAGTACCGTATTTTGAGGCTTTTTTTAAACAGAAAGGCTTCAAGCCACTCCATTTTCAGGATGTGAAAATGTTTGAAGGGATGGGCGATGTAATACCACACCCCGAAAAGCGTTTGTTGTACGGTGGTTACGGACATCGTACTACGGCAGAAGCGTATAATGAACTGGCGGCCATGCTGCAAACGCCAGTAGTAGCGTTAGAACTCATCAACCCCAAATTTTACCATCTCGATACTTGTTTTGTACCACTATCTGTGAATAGTGTAATGCTTTGTAAAGAAGCTTTTACCACACAAGGGCTTGAGATGATACAACAGCTGTTTCAGCAAGTGTATTATATACCTGAGCACGAGGCAGAAGCATATTTTTCATTGAATGCACACGCTTTCAAAGCGCATGGTACAAAGACAGCCATATTGCATAAAGGCAGTACGGAAACAGTAGCCGCATTGAAACAAGAAGGCTACAACGTGGTTGAAATAGACACCAGCGAATTTATGAAATCGGGTGGCAGCGTTTTCTGTATGAAGATGATGTACTAGTAAGGCTAACCTTATTTTACCACACAGGTAACGGGTGGCATTTGTCTGTTGCTGTCGGCTGCCCTGTATTTATCTGTAAGGGTATTGCAGTTGTCTTCTGCATTTTTCAGGTTTGTATTGTTGTATGTTACAGACTCAATAAATACGTTGCTGGTGCTGCAGGTACATGTATAGTTTCCTTTCTTGACACATGAAAAGAGAGAGAGGCTGAGTGCAATTAATACAATACGATACATTTGCTTAGCTGTTTTACATCGGTAAGTTAAAAAATGTTTTTATTTTATCATAATGTACAGGCTTTTATCCTTGCATGGTAATATTTCAATAAGTATCTGATGGCCAAGTACATAGCATTGCTCAGGGGTATCAATGTAAGTGGGGTGAAGATTATAAAGATGGAGGATTTACGTGCCATCTTTACCAATATGGGCTACAGCTCGGTACAAACCTATATACAAAGCGGCAATGTAGTGTTTGAAGCCACTACCATGCCTGTCGCACGCTTAACTGATAGCATTACCAAAGGATTGGAAGCGGCATTGGGGTACCATGTACCTGTAGTTGTGATAAAAGCCAGCGCTATGCAGGCTATTGCTAAAGCCGATGTATTTACCAATACTATGAATACGCCTGCAAATGCTAAGAAATATGTGGCATTCCTTGAAAAGAAACCCGCCAAAGAACAAGAGGCTGTATTGAATACTCTAACAAATCCAGCCGATACTTACCTGATACAGGGCGATGTGATATACATAGCCATAGACGAAAGCAAAGGCAAGAGCCTGTTTACCAATATGCTGCTGGAAAAAAAGCTGAAACTATATGCCACCACCCGCAACTGGAACACTGTTTGCAAACTGGCAGCAATGTAGTGCTGTTTGTTATTAACAGCATCCTTGCTTATAAAGAAGAGTCTAATGCTGCACCAACACTTTTTCACTATGCAATTGACTTGCGCCGTTCTTTATGGTAAGCATATAGATACCACTCTGTACAGTACTAATATCTAAAAAACCTTTGTGCAACGATTGTTTCAGAATCACCGTACCTTCTGCCGATATTAATGTTACTTCCGCATCTTTTATGGTAGCCTTGATGTACAACTTATCGTTCGCAGGATTCGGGTAAACTGCATATTCATTGCTCATAGCGACATTGCCAACAGTCAAGGGTATATTTTTTGTTTCTATCAATGCGGTATAGTAGGGTGTGCCTGTTATGTTTGTTTTGATAATAAGTGTATTGGCAGCAATATCATACTGAAACATTTTTGCTTGCCCGTTTGCACTGGTAGTAAGCCCGTATAGCTTACCATCGCTTGCCTGCATCAACGAGCCTTGCGGACAATATCCGTGTGCTGTGCTGTCAAAGTCAAACAGCTTTGTGTGTTTTTTTGTCGTGGTATCAAATTCAAATATGGTACCTGCATTGTCTGTACCACCCAGTACTGTCATTCCGTATATTTTGCCATTAGCAGCCTGTATCAGCGAGCTTATTACTTCATGCCCTTGTAATGAATCGGGTGTTACCTCTCTGAATTTATGTGCTGTACTCAGCTTATTCAGCGTCTGTTTTTCATCGTATTGAAACAATACACCACCGCCGCTCCATCCTGCACCGCCGTATTTAGATAAGCCATACATCAACCCGTTTGTAGCAAGCAGCAGGCTACCTTTAGGTTCTACACCCTCCCAAGCGGTGCCTAATATAAAGCTGCCCATCTTATCAAAGCTGCCCGTATTGATATTATACCTGAATAATAACCCCGTTGCATCGCCACCGCCTACAGTCGTTAGCCCGTGCAGCACACCACTCGAGGTTTCAATCAGTGAGCCATGCGGATTGCCGCAATTATTACTTATCAACTCCAGTTTTTTGGTAAATATGCCATTGACAGGGTTGTATTCAAAAAGTACACCTCTGTTGGCAAACGACGTAGTATGTGTGCCGCCCTTATACGTCATGCCATATAGCTTACCGTTCTGTGCCTCGCATAGCGAGCCGTAGGGTGTCATACCGTTCAGGGAATCGAAATCATGTGTTTTGGTATACACACCTGTTTGCGGATTGAGTTTGAAGATAACACCATAACCATACTGCCCCCCGCGCGATGTCATACCATAGAGATAGCCATCTTTTGCCTGTATCAGCGAGCCATAAGGGTCTTTACCATTCAGCGCGTTGCTGAAAGTATAAACGGTTACATAATTATTGCCAACACTATCGGTTTTAAATATCACCCCTTGGCTGCTGCCATTAGATGCAGACATACCCCACAACTGTTTTTGTGCATATCCACATACTGGTAATAACCAACAAATACTAATAGCTATTAGTTTGACAAAGGATTTCATTATTTGGGGGGGCTTTTATGCCTCATTGAAGTTAGGCTATTGCTAAGGCAGTAAT
>CALESY010000080.1 GCA_937919945.1 uncultured Chitinophagaceae bacterium
ATGTGTATAGATTTTAATATTTAAAAAACTGATAAGTGTTTAACATAAAACCATTTTTTTACTGTCAGAGAGAATACTACATTTGTATCAAGTTGTGAATTTAATGGGTTAGTAAGTAAGAGCCGCGGATTCTTCCGACGGCTCTTTTTCTTTTCATTTATCTTTAGCCAACCATGGCAAAAATCAAATCAGCTTTCTTCTGTCAGCAATGTGGTTACGAATCTCCTAAGTGGGCAGGTAAATGTCCGTCTTGTGGTTCATGGAATTCTTTTGTAGAAGAAGTAATACAGCGCGATGATAAACAAAAACCAATAACAGGTTGGGAGGAAGAGAGTAAAGAGCAACGCAAAGCGCATAAGCTGGATGAGCTGACGATACAAAAAGAAATACGCTTGCAAACACCCGATGCCGAATTGAACCGTGTGTTAGGTGGCGGCTTAGTGCCGGGCTCAGTAATATTGGTAGCTGGTGAGCCGGGTATTGGTAAGTCAACCTTGTTTCTGCAATGTGCATTGCAATGGAAAAATATTACAACGCTCTATGTATCAGGAGAGGAGAGTGCACAACAAATAAAACTACGTGCCGACAGGGTGGGTGTTGACAATCCCAATTTGTATTTGCTAACGGCAACAGATACAAACACTCTGTTTCAGGAGGTAAAGAAAGTACGTCCGCAAATGCTGATAATTGATTCCATTCAAACGTTGGAATCACCGTATGTAGAAAGTGCAGCAGGCAGTGTATCGCAAGTGCGGGAGTGCGCGGCAGAATTGCAACGTTTTGCAAAAGCTACCAACATCCCAATCTTCATTATAGGCCATATAACCAAAGACGGTGCTATAGCAGGACCGAAAGTGCTGGAGCACATGGTTGATACTGTATTGCAGTTTGAGGGCGACAGGCATTATGCCTACCGCATACTGCGCACCATCAAAAATCGTTTCGGCAGTACATCTGAATTGGGTATCTACGAAATGGTAACCAATGGTATGCGCCCCGTCAGCAATCCGTCTGAAATATTATTGTCGCAACACGATGAGCCACTTAGTGGCATAGCCATAGCCAGTACAATGGAAGGCGCGCGCCCGTTGATGATAGAAGTACAGGCATTGGTAACACAGGCGGTTTATGGTACACCACAACGCACTGTCAGCGGATTAGACTTACGCAGGTTACAATTATTATTAGCCGTACTTGAAAAACGTGGCGGCTTCCATTTTGGTACGCGCGATGTGTTTGTAAACATAGCCGGTGGGCTGAAGATAGAAGACCCGAGTGTAGAGTTGGCTGTAGTATGTGCCTTGTTATCGTCTTATGAAGACAAAGCCCTGCCAAGCAATATTTGCTTAGTGGGTGAGATAGGTCTATCCGGCGAAATACGCGCCGTGAACCGAATAGACCAGCGTATAGCTGAAGCCGATAAACTGGGTATGGATGCCATCTTCATCCCCAAAGCCAATGCAAAGGGCTTGGATAAAAAGAATTATAAAATAGAAATAAAGACGGTGAATAAGGTAGAAGATGTGTATAGGGGGTTGTTTTAGATTAATAATTATTTGTGAGTTTTTCAGACAACATAAAAGACTTAGGGCACGGCCTCAGCCACCTCTTCTACCCCCGCATTTGTGAGGGTTGTGGCAAGCCTTTGTTGGCAGAGGAGGAAGTGCTTTGCCTTAATTGTAATGTCTTCAGCCTGCCACGCACAGCCTATCATCACATAGCCGAGAACGAAACTTGTATGCGTTTTACCGGGCTTGTACCTGTTGTCAGGGCTACGTCGTTTGCCTACTTTACGACAGATGGGTTGTTACAACACTTGCTCCACCAACTGAAGTACAACGATAAAAAAGAAATAGGTATCTATCTCGGCAAGCAGTTAGGTTACGATTTGTTGCAGGTCAACTGGCACAAAGGGATAGATGGGATTGTGCCCGTACCATTGCACCCTGCCAAAGAAGCACAGCGTGGCTACAACCAAACCCAACTGATAGCCGAAGGCATGGGCTATGTATTACAATTACCAGTTATTAATAACCTGCTTTACCGCACCCGCCATACAGAAAGCCAAACCCAGAAAACCCGCGAAGAACGTATTAATAATATGGCAGGTGCATTTGCTGTAATGAATACTACTGATTATCAAAGCAAGCATTTCTTGCTTATAGACGATGTACTGACCACTGGCGCTACCCTTGAAGCCTGTGCACAAGCTCTGCTAACCATACCCCAAACAACCATCAGCATAGCTACCATAGGCGTAGCCAACTAAAATTTAACATCTTATTGCATATTCGCATTATTAGAGGTATCTTAAAGGCAATTTTTTTTTTTTTTTTTATTACAATTATTACAAATCAATTCTGTATGAAGAAACAAATTTTACTGATGGGCACGCTGCTATTGTCGTCTGCAATGGCTTTTGGTGCCGCATTTCAGCTAAACCTGCAAGGGGTTAGGCAGTTGGCTATGGGCGGTACAGGTACTGCAGTACCATGGGATGCCGCAACCATATTCTACAACCCAGGTGGTCTTAGCGCGCTGAAGCACGTACAGGCTTACGGTAGTGTTCAGTTCTTGTCTGCTAATACTCGCTATGTAGAAACTCCAACAGGTAGCTACACTGCAAACAGCAGGGAGAAACTATATACGCCATTCAATTTTTATGTTGGTGGTCCTGTACGTTATAAAAGCAGATTGAGCTTGGGTTTGGGTGTGTATACACCATTCGGTACAGGCATCAGATGGGATGACAACTGGCGTGGCCGTTATGTCATACAGGATATACAATTACAGAGTGTTTTCTTCCAGCCAACAGCTAGTTTCCGTATCAACGATGTTGTATCTATTGGAGCTGGTTTTGTAATTGCTACCGGTCATGTAAGCATACAGCGTGCAGTGCCTATACAAAATATGAATGGTCAAGATGGCAAAGCTGAATTATCTGGCAATGCCAACGGGCTTGGTTATAATATAGGTGTTCACTTGCGTGCCAACGACCGTGTGCAGTTCGGTATCAGCTATCGCTCCAGCGTTAAGATGAAAGTGAAAAGAGGCTATGCAACATTTACAGTACCATCAACTGTTTCTTCATCATTCCCATATACAGCCTTTAAGTCAGACATCAACCTGCCTCAGGTAGTATCTATAGGTGTAGGTATCAAGGCTACAGACAGGCTTACTATTACTGCAGATGCTAACTACGTTGGTTGGAGTAGCTATGACAGCTTAATATTCGATTATGAAAAAAATACTGCTTCTCTGCAAGATACACGCTCTGCACGCCGCTATAAAAACACAGTTATAGCAAGAGTAGGTGCTAGCTATACTATAGGGCGTAAATTCACAGCAATGTTGGGTGCGGCATACGATCCTTCTCCCGTTCGTGATGGATATGTATCACCTGATTTGCCAGACAATAACCACATCATGGCTACAGGAGGTGTAGTTTTCAGGGCTAATAAACGTTTGAACATAATGGGTGTGTTTGAATATGTGTTTACGCCAAAACGTGACGCATCATTTGACGAAGCTAATTTTTCAGGACGTTATCAGACAAGGATTGTTAATCCGGGCTTAGGTATCAGTTACGATTTCTAATTTATCCCGACAAAAAACATTACAACAATGAAGAAATTATATATACTTGGTTTGATGGGCCTCATGATGGCATCATGCAAACCTAACATAGAACCAGCTGCACCATCTGCAGGCGAGGGTGTAGATTTTTCAAGTTATGTAGCCGTGGGTAACTCACTTACTGCGGGTTATGCTGATGGCTCGCTATACCGCTCAGGTCAAGTGAATTCTTATCCTGCAATTCTTGCGGAACAATTTAAAACTGTAGGTGGTAGTAGTGTTTTCAAACAACCATTACTCAATTCAGAGCTCGGCTATCCGGGTCCTAAGTTAATGTTGTCTATGACACAAGGACTGTGCGATACAGTAGCATCTTTAGGGCCTATTCGTTATACAGGCGCTTTAGATACTGCAGGCTCAAGTCAAAATATATATTTGGCTGAGGGCCCATTCAATAATATGGGTATCCCTGGTATTCGTTGTGTCGACTTTTTAGTGCCTGGCTACGGAGCATTTAACCCATACGCTCGTCGTATGTTTGTAGCACCATCAGGCTCAAGGCCTATTGACGAGGTATTGGTTGCAAAGCGTACGTTCTTCACACTGTGGATAGGAAGTAACGATGTATTGGGTTATGCAACAGGTGGTGGCGAGCAAGCTATAGCACAAGCAGGTAATACACACAAACTGTCTGATGTGAATTTGTTTAATACAGCCTACGATACCGTGCTGAATGCGTTGAGACGCAATGGCTCGCAAGGTGTATTGCTGAATATACCTGATGTAACAAGCATACCATTCTTTACTACCATTCCTGCAAAAGGGTTGATGCTGACTAAAAACGACGCTAACCTGTTGAACAATGCATATAACGCATTGAACGGGTTCATCAGATTTGGCGAAGGCGCTAACTACTTCATTATTGAGGATAGTACCGCTGCTCCCAAATTCAGGCATATAAAAGATGGTGAGCTGTTACTGATGAGCATACCACAAGATTCTTTGAAGTGCGCTGGTTGGGGTACTAAAAAGCCTATTCCTGCAAGATATGTGCTGACAGCAGACGAAGTAGCAAAAATCAAAACGTTTACGTCTATGTATAATACCATTATTTATCAGATGGCGCGTAGAGAAAATATTGCAATGGTTGATATTAACGCATTTATGAAAACTGCTCAGGCTGGTATTGTATTTAACGGTGCCATATTTAATACTACGTTTGTTAGCGGTGGGGCTTTTTCTTTAGACGGTGTGCACCTGACACCAAGGGGCTACGCATTAGTAGCTAATGAAATTATTAAAGCAATTAATAATAAATATAAGTCAACTATACCATTAGCTGATGTAAATAAATACAGCGGAGTTAGGTTCCCGTAATCAACTTTGTTGTTATAAAAAGGAAGGGGAGCACACGCTCCCCTTCCTTTTTATAATCCACTTATGGATTTTGAGATGGTCTGTAAAGAATGTTATCGCCGGTAATAACCTGTATTACTTGCCTGAAACGGAATGCCGGGTTTGCATAAAAAGGGATAGTGCGCTCATCTATGTATACATTTTCTAACGCACTGATGTTGCGCAATCCGTCTGGCAATTTCATAATACCGCTACGCACCACATCCAGTTCTTGTAAATTCTGGCATTTTTCAACCGATTCCGGCATATGGTGTAATACATTTTTGTTGACATAAAGAAATTTTAACCGGGATAGTTTACCGATTTCCTCGGGCAGGGTTTCTAAATAGTTATTACTAACATCCAGATAATCAAGGTTACGCAGTTTGCAAATTTCATCCGGTAAATGATGCAATAAATTCCCATTCAGCCTCAATTTTACTATGCCTTGCATATTACCTATACAAGGGGTTATTACTTCTATTCTGTTAGTAGTTACTGAAAGGCTTCTTAATCTTTTTAGCAAGCAGATGGAATCTGGTAACTGGGAAATATCATTATAGCTCACAGTCAATTCTTCTAACGATTGCAATTGTGATATAGATGCGGGCAGCTCTGTTAGCCTGTTCTTAAACAACAATAACTTTTTAAGCTTTTTGCAGGCAAACAAAGATGGAGGCAAAGTTTTGATGCGGTTATTACTAAGGTCTAACTCTTGCAGATTAGGAAACTGATCCAGAATGTCCGGTATAGAGTCCATTGCCCTATACGTCATATGTATTTTTTGTACGTTATACCTGTCGTTCAGCGCATCTTCCCAACTACGGAAAATGTGCGCACTAGAACCATACCCTGTAAATAAAACGACTATTAGTATGAATAGTCTTATCATAACCTAAGTTTATAATATTGACAATATGCTATTTTGCTTTCATTTGCTCATACTCTTTGTTGCTGATGATTTTATAATTTGCCGGTATTCTTAAGGCTGCATTATCTATAGGTTTAGCTTCTATTTTTCTTGCCGTAAAGTATATAGTTAAACCATCATCATGCTTATTGCTGAAAGATAGTAACAGGTATTTAAAGTCTGGATAATTATCAAATACAATATTGCCAGATGTCCATTCGTTAGTATAAAATACATCTACAGTGTTACCATTCGTATATGTTACAGTAGCATGGCTTGCCTGTGTGCCGGCTATTTCTTTCTTGTCTGCTAATTGATTCAGTTTAAAATCTGTATACTTTATGCGACGTTTTTCTATTTGTTCCCAATCCAGCTCTATGGCTAATTGTTTACCACCTGCTTTTTTCAGAGAATACACTTTTTTTTCTCTATGATTGAACAATAAAGCACTTTCATAGCCATTTTCTAATGATAGTATTTCCTTTACAGTATTTCCTTTTACTAATATGGTATAAGTGCCTTTGTATTGTACAACACCTTCCTGATTGGCCGGAGGGTCTATTGCAACATCATATTGCAGCACACCTTCTGAAAATACTTGTTGTGCAGAGGCATTGCAAATCCCTGTGGCGATAAATAATATGAGTATGAGGTAACGCATTACTACTAAAATACGTAATAATAGGTTGAGCAACAAAAAAGGCTTGCACGTTGCAAGCCTTTTTTGTTTGAATATTGTAAATATTATTGCTTATTAAATTTTCTGATGGCAACAACATGACCTTGATTATCCATTAAGCGCAC